>NZ_CP188815.1:3557500-3781061 GCF_050058155.1 Terasakiella sp. 4MB5A
TGAACTACGAACAGGCCATGACCCGTCTGGACAGCACAAGCGACGATGAACAATGGTATGATACCTCTGCCCATCTGGTCTGGATCGGTGAACGTACCCGTTTGCTGGACGAAGCCCATATTGAATATATGCGCGGTATTTCAAACCCGATCGGCTGTAAAGTCGGCCCGACCATGACACCGGACGGCCTGATTGAACTGATCGACACCCTGAACCCGCAAAACGAAGCCGGTAAACTGACCCTGATCACCCGCATGGGCGATGGCAAAATTGAAGATGGCCTGATCCCGTTGCTGGAACGCGTCAAATCCGAAGGTCGTCACATCGTCTGGTCCTGTGACCCGATGCACGGCAACACGGTTTCCGCCGAAGGTGGATATAAAACCCGTCACTTCGACGCGATTTTGGGTGAAGTCAAAGGATTCTTTGCCGCACATAAAGCTGCCGGTACACATGCAGGCGGCGTTCATTTTGAAATGACCGGTCAGAATGTAACCGAATGTGTGGGCGGGACTTACGAAGTCACCGAAAGCGAACTGGGTGATCGTTACCACACCCATTGCGACCCACGCCTTAACGCCAATCAGGCCTTGGAAATGTCTTTCCTTTTGGCCGATGCGCTGAAGGGCGAACGTTAATCACATCAACGGGCATTTTCTCTTTAAAAGGGCTTCTTGAAAGAAGCCCTTTTTTTATTTGACCACCTCTGTCCAATGCAACTAAAAATAATATAGGCACCCTTAGCTATAAGTATTGGGAAAAGTGATGCGCATTATTATAATTTTAATTACAGGTTTATTCTTATCAGGATGTGCCACGGATCAATGTGGCGTTAAAACATCTACGGGGCATTGTCTTGGCACCAGCGCATTCAAGAAAATATCATACGAAGAAGGGAAAATTTATTTACCTGAAAAATGGCGTGAAAAAGTTTTCATACATCGAGGGCGATCATTCTCCAGTCACTATCAAGAAAACATAATCCTACCTAACGCTGGCCTTGTATTAGAAAAATACTACCTCGGCGGATTTGCCGAACGCTTTAATGAAAATGGATTTAAACGTGTCTTAACAAGTTGGCCTGCAATCAATGACAATATCAATCCTCAGCATCTCAACTTCCAAAGCGCCCGAAATATTTATTTTGCCCCTTATAAAATGAAAGACCTTCAATGTTTTGTCGGACGTACATTCCTTGGGCAAATGCGCGAACTGACAAATGGGAATGGTCGTGAAGCCACATTACGCGGCTATTTATGTCAACCAAATACAATCAAACCAGAAGAAGCGCAGAGTAATTTCATTAACTTTATGGCAAATATAAAACTCAAAGATTAAAACACATCACCCGTAAACTCAGCCTTCAGGCGTTTGCGGAAAGCCTCGATATGGCGCAAGGCATTGCGTAGGTTTTCACGCTCACGCTTGCTTAGATCCTTGAACCGAACAAAGCGTGAAGCAAGAACCCCGTCACGATAATCCATGACTTGCTGATAGAGTAAGATATGAACCAGAAACGAAAAGGCACTGCCCAGATAATCAGCTTCTGTATCGCTTAAAACCCCGCCGTGATGAAGTTTTTCAATGCGTTCTTCTGTCGAAGTTACCTCAAGGGCATGGCGAAGGGATAATAAACGAATGCCTTCCACCAAAGGCAAGGTGCCCCGGTATTTCAAATCAATCATCTTATGCGAACTTTGCACATCCGGATCAGGTGCCAAACGCCCAAACAGGCCGAGGCCAACGCTATGGTCAGCTTGAGCGCGATGCATTTCCTGTAAAAAGAAATTATTTTCCCGAACCATTTTCAACACATTCTGGCGCAGATCATGGGCCAGCTCCACACGCCCCCAAACCGGCTGAAAATCAAAGAAAATATCTGCCAGACGCAAGGCCGTAGCGTTACGTTTACGCCCCCACAGTCGCACTTGTTCCACCCATTGCGACAAACTTTTGCGCCACAAGGGATTGCTCGCCATAACATGCCCTTTGCAATAGGGAAAACCGATCTCATTTAAATCATGGCACATGCGAGCCGCCAGTTCGCGAAAGAACTGATCAACCCGCCCGTGATCTTCATCCGGGTAATCATCCAGAATAAAACCATTATCCTGATCCGGTGACAGATAGTTTTCCCCCCGTCCACCGGAGCCCATAACAATGACGCAAAACGCGACGGGTGGCGTGCCCCAGCCTTCGGCCTCCATATGCGCGAGGTTCATGGAGATAATACGCGCAACAATATCGTTATTTACATGGGACAACAGGTGCTGGATATAGGCGGCTGAGACATTATCTTCAAATAAATCCCGTGCAATTTCCACCTGCGCCGCCTTCACACCACGCAGGCTATCTAAATTTCCTTCTCCACCGAGACGGTCAATATGTTGGATCAAACGACTGGCCGCTGCCTCAACAGCTTCCCGATAGGCGATAACGCCCAACGGTTGCTTGGCCTGATCAACCACAATAATTTCATCAACTTGGCGTCGGCGCATCCGCGCAATGGCATGATACAGATATTCCCCTTGAAAAATCGTCAGAGCCTTATCGTCCATCACCTCTTCAATCAAGGTTTGCGGACCGAGCTTAAACAGAATTTTCTCAAGGATATCCTGTGTGCGCACCAGACCCGCAATTTTGCCGTATCCATCAATGACAATGCAACAAGGTTGTTTTTCTTCCGTCATACGCGCAATGGCATCGGCGCACGTTGTACCAAACGGCACGCAAACCTTGGCGGGGTGCATAAACCCCTCCACCCGTCTGGCGAATATCTTACTTTGTGATCGCATTTCTTCCCTACCCGGCCCCCTTATAGGATAAAATTGCGGGCGTATCATCCCATTATATATGATTTGTTGCAATCCGTCTTACATTGCGCAACAATCAGTCCACGCAGGGCGTGCCTTATCATAAAAAAACGAACGGCACACGCTTGGGGGCTTATATAAAAAACGAATGAAGCCCCTTTGACTAGGGAGATTAAGGGTTTGAACGAGAAGCTACTTTGGTTGCTTGCGTTTGTTGCATTATATTGGGCTTATTGCGTCTATCTGGGGATCCGAGGCGCACGCATGGCCCGCACCGCAAGCGATTATTTTCTGGCCGGACGCAGTTTGCCGGTTTGGGTTTTTGTACTGGCAGCCACCGCCATATCTTTTTCCGGTTGGACCTTCCTGGGTCATCCCGCGATGATTTATCGCGACGGGTTTCCTTATGCCTATATTTCATTTTTCACCATTGTCATTCCTCTGACAGGTATTGTCTTTCTAAAACGCCAATGGATGTTGGGGAAACGTTTTGGCTACGTCACCCCCGGAGAAATGCTCAGCGATTATTATCAATGTGACCGCATCCGCTTTCTTACCGTTGTGGTCGCCGTTCTGTTCACCGTCCCCTTCATGGGCGTGCAATTAGGGGCTGCGGGATATCTGTTCAACGTTTTATCCAATGGCTTAATCAGCACGACCGCTGGCACGTTATTACTCGCTGTTGCGGTCTTTCTTTATGTCGTTTATGGGGGAATGCGTGCGGTTGCTTATGCCGACAGCATTCAATGTATCTTGTTGGCTGTTGGCGTTATCTTAACCGGGGCCATTGCCATCTATGCCATTGGCGGGGTGGATAATCTGCTCACCAGCCTTGAACGTATGGGAAATTCCGAATTCGGCCTGTGGGGAACGACCAAAGGGGCCGGTGGCGGTGATTATAACTCCTACCTTGCCGTTCCCGGCATGATGCAACCTGTCAGCGACGTTTCTGAAACCGCCTATACCGGCGGCCCTTGGACCGGAATGATGATCCTGACATTCCTAATGGCAATGCTTGGGGTTCAGGCCTCACCGGCCTTTTCGATGTGGAGCTTCGGCAACAATACGCCTAAACCCTTTGCCCCCCAACAAGTCTGGGTTTCCGGCCTGATCTTGGGCGGCATCCTGTTTATTGTCTCCACTGCACAAGGCATGAGTACGCATTTACTGGGGGCAACCCCGTCACTCGCCGGAAGTGGCGTGCCGATTGACTGGATTTTAACACCGGAAATTTCGGATATTCCCGATACCTTGGTCCCTTATCTGCTAACAATGGTACAGGACCAGATGCCTTGGCTGGTCGCCTTCCTTGGTGTCTGCGCGCTTGCCGGGATGCAATCTGCCGGGGCGGCCTATATGTCAACCGCCGGGGCGATGCTAACCCGTGATGTCTACAAACATCGTCTCCAGCCCCAAGCCGGACACAGTATCCAAAAATTTGTTGCCCGCGTCTGCGTCCTTCTGATCTTGCTGGCGGCCCTTATCGTCGCCTTAATGAACAAAGACACCCTTGTCTTGCTGGGCGGGATGGCGGTGGCCTTCGGGTTGCAAATGTGGCCCGCATTGCTGGGAATTTGCTGGTTTAAATGGTTTAGTGCACGCGGCGTTACCGCAGGGCTGATTGTTGGCCTTCTTGGCGTTTTCTTCACCGATAACCTCGGCGTCTCCCTACTTCATGCCATTGGTCTGGATTTCTGGGGACGCTGGCCCCTAACCATCCATAGCGGAGGATGGGGCATAGCTCTAAATCTTATTGTCTGTGTCACACTCTCCCTTCGATCTCAAGACGAAGCACAAGACAACCATAAGGCCAGTTATCACCGTTTTTTAAAAGAACATGCCACCCTGACTCCTAACAAACGTCGTTTGATCCCATTGGCATGGGCCGTAACTGTTATCTGGGTGTTCTTTGCCATTGGCCCCGGTGTCGTCGTCGGGAACGATATTTTCGGTGCCCCAAATGCAGGGCGGGACGGTTGGGCCTTCGGCATCCCGTCTATTTGGGCGTGGCAAATTCTCTTTTGGTTGCTGGGTGTTGCCTTGCTGTGGTTCCTCGCTTACTTCATGGAAATGTCCACCGTCCCCGAACAGGAAATCGAAGCCCTCAGCGATGACATTGGTGACCCGGGACTGGATGAAGCAAGCTAAACTTCAGGCAAAACCTGTCGGGATTTCTGTTTCGCCAGCTTGGCTTCCCGGCGCACGATATAAAGGGTTGAGGTGAAAATAATCACCGCGCCTACCCATGCCCAGACATCAATGGCCTCGTCAAAAAAGAAGAAACCAATGAAAGAGGCAAAGATCATATGGCTGAAATTAAAGGGCATGGAAACCGATGCATCCACCAGTTTCATGGCCTTTGCCATACCGATTTGCCCGCTTGAGGCAAACACCCCCATGCCAACCAGCCATATGTAATGTTCCGGTTCCGGCCAGACCCACACGCCAACAGCCCCAATCAGGGACAAGGGCGACATGAATAATCCCATATAAAACACAATGGTCATTGGATGTTCTGACGACGATAAATGTTTAACCATCAAAACCGCAGACGAAATAAAAACGGCAGATGCCAAAACAATTAATGTCCCGATTTCAATTTGTTCAATGCCTGGACGAATAATCACAAGTGCGCCCAGAAAACCGATCATTAAAGCCATCCAACGATGAATACGAACCGTTTCCCCCAAAATCAACGCAGCGCCCAGTGTGGTAAATAAAGGAACGGTAAAACCAAGGGCCGTGGCTTCTGATAATGGGATAAGAGTCACACCGATAAACCAGCACGACATGGCTGCGGTACCCAATAAGGCACGAACACCATGCAGCTTGATCCGTTTTGTCTTTAAAATGGAAAATCCAGCGCGTGCCACCAACGGCAAGATAAACAACCAGCCGAAAAAATTACGAAAAAAAACCATTTCCAGCGCAGGTATGGTACCGGACAGATGGCGGATCATGCCGGACAGGCAGGCCATCGTAAAACAAAAAAAGACCATCCAAAAGGCGGCGCGTGTTGTCGGTGAAAAACTTTCCATTGAAACTATTTAATCGTATATGATCCTAAAGACCAGATTTTCTTTAGAAGGATTCCTTTGATGCAATTCCTCATTATCGCGCGCGATGGCACCGACCCGGATGCAATGGATCGCCGGCTTGCTGCCCGTCCGGCCCATTTTGAACGTGCCCGCAAGGCAAAAGCCGATGGCATCCTTTTAATCGGCGGAGCGATACTGGATGAGCATGATCAAATGGTCGGGTCCAGCCTTTATGTTGAAATTGAAAGCCGCGAAGCCCTTGATCAATGGCTGGCAGATGATCCTTATACCAAAGGCAACGTCTGGCAAACATTTGAAATCCACGTCATGCGTATTGCCGATCTGGATTAAGGTTAAGGTATTATTTTTCCAAATCTACGAACGTAAAATCCATTTCGGAAGGCTTGCCGCTGCAAAACTTCCAAATAGGCTTGCGTTCTTTCTGCCACGGTTTGGGCAAAGCCAGCAAAGAAGACGAAACCGTTTGAAAACCGAAATCCGTTTCAATTTGCATGGCGCTGCGCGGATTTTCCAAACTTTTGCGACTACCTAACAGGGCTTGCCACGCCATCCAGTCATCATTTTCTGGTTCTGGTGCCGGTGCACTTCGAAAACGCGGCAGATGCAATTTCAAACGGTCTGAATGTTTGGTATCGTTTAAATCATGCGCCGACAGCATCGACAAACCCTCCGGGATTTCATCGGTCTGAATTTGCAAACCATCATTTTTAATCCACCACGCACTTTCATGATCCGCAATAATCATGTTGAACGGGCGATAGGCTTCGGGGTTTAAATCTTCCAGTGATTCTGCCGCCACATCGGCTTCGGCATGGTCTAGGGCTTCCAGTGGTAATTCCCCACGGGATCGAAAATCAGGATGTGCGCCCAACGTCCCCACCCGGTTCAAGACACAAGCCACAACACCGTCGTCATTAATGCCCATCCAGGTCCCGCCTGCCAGTTCATCACAGCCCGCAATAACATGGGGATATTCCGCCCAATGACGATCTGGTGGCGACCATGGACGATCTTTCATTTCATCCCGGTTGGCACCCAACAAAAGAGGCCAATCATGGTCAGGGCGGCGCAACAGGACAACAGTACACATGTCATTCAATCTTTTCGTTAAATTTACATTCCATTATCGCATAGTCCCTTGTGTTGACCAGCAAAATGCATATATTTTTTATAAGACGATAAAATCACAATATGAAATGGGGAACATCGATGAGTGACATTGCACGCACAATCCGGGAACGCGAACAGGCGTTTGAAGCCCAGTATAAACTGGATGAAGAACAAAATTTTAAAATTCGTGCACGACGCGACCGCCTTTTCGGTACATGGGTTGCAGAAAAACTTGGCCTGCAAGGGCAAGAAGCTCAGAACTATGCCATTGAAGCCGCACAACTCGATTTAGAAGAAGCCGGCGATGGTAACTTAATCGAAAAAGTCGTCTCAGATCTGTCCCTTGCCGGGCGCAACGTTTCCAGTGATGAAATTCTGACAGCCCTGACCACAGCCTTAAACGATGCACAAAAATCCTTTGCCAATGAGTATCCCGAAGCACTGGATCAAGATCACCACCTATAACAAATCGATCATAAATATCTTTTGCAAATCAAACCCCGCCTGTTTGCGCGGGGTTTGTTCTGTAATAAGACAGACCTTGCATCATACTGCTTTTTTACGTTACCAACGCCATAGGCTTTTCACATTCCTTTGAAAACAGGACGCGTACTGATATGACACAGCCCAAATGGTTCACCGACGGTTTCCCACACATTTGGCTCCCTTACAGTCAAATGAAAACGGCCTTGCCCCCCTTGGCGGCAAAATCCACACAAGGCTGCACCATCACCCTTGAAGATGGGCGGGAATTGATTGACGGTATCGCCTCGTGGTGGACGGCTTGCCACGGATATAACCATCCCCATGTGTCACAAGCGATCAAGGATCAGGTTGATGTCATGCCCCATGTGATGTTTGGCGGCCTCAACCACGAACCAGCGTTGAAACTGGCAAAACGTCTCTCCGATATGCTGCCCGGTGATTTAAACCGTGTCTTTTATGTCGACTCCGGTTCTGTTTCGGTTGAAGTTGCCATGAAAATGTCCATTCAGTATTGGATTAACAAAGGGCAAAAGGGACGTTCCAAATTCGTTTCTTTCAAAGATGGCTATCACGGGGATACATTGGGTTGCATGTCCATTGCCGACCCGGAAGAAGGTATGCATCACGTCTTTAATGATGTTCTGTTTGACCAGTTCGTCGTCGATGTACCGCGCAGCCCTAATCAGCTTAAAGAATTCGATGCCTTCCTCGCCAAACATAAAGGCGAGATTGCCGCAGTCATCACAGAACCATTGGTACAGGGCGCAGGCGGCATGAAAATGTTCAGCCCCGAAGTCTTGAAAAACATGTGCGAAACAGCGCGTAAACACGACGTTCTGTTTATCGTTGATGAAATTTTCACCGGGTTCGGGCGCACTGGCACCATGTTTGCCATCGATCAGGCTGACATTGTGCCCGATATCATTTGCCTGTCCAAAGCCTTAAGCGCCGGTATGTTACCACTGGCCTGTGCGGTTGCCCGCGATCATATTTTCGAAGCCTTCCTCAGTGACAGCTTTGATGATGCCTTACAACACGGCCCCACCTATATGGCCAACCCACTGGCCTGTGCCGCTGCCAATGCAAGCCTTGACCTGTTTGACAAAGAACCCCGTCTGGAGCAAGCGCAGCATATCAACCGCAAACTGCGCAATGCCCTTACCCCCATGCAATCGATCAAAGGGGTGCGCGACATTCGCATCTTGGGGGCAATCGGGGTTGTTCAAGTCTGGGATATCAAGGATAGCAACTGGTTGAAAGAACGCTTCATCGAAGAAGGCGTCTGGTTACGCCCGTTTCGTGACATCATCTATATGACACCCGCTTTTACCATCAGTGATGATGAACTGGATAAACTGACCGGGGCAATAGCACGTGTTTTGACCCAATGGTCCAAACTTTAAACTAGAGTATGTCCTTTTGAACTTGAAACATGTGTCATGCTCTAAAGTATTGATTTTACGCAAATGCGTCGTCGCAATCTAAAACAGATTGCTCGGGATTTGCTCTAATTCACCTCGTCAATGTCACTGGCGCTAATGGCTGTCCCGGCACCGATATTGGCAACAACAGAATAGCCGCCACTGGCGGTGCCATTGGTGTCAACATACAGATTACCTGTGTCATCAACCACCACATTGGCACCGCTGGCGGCATTTGTCCCGTCATAGGTGCCTGTAATTTGTTCAAAAGTCAGAGTACCCGGTGAAATTTGAAATGTTGCGGTATCCAAGGCGATTTTATCTTGCCCACTCGTGAAATCAGTAATGACATCTTCCCCATCCCCAAAACGGAAATAGAAAATATCGTTACCATCCCCGCCTGTCAGGGTGTCCGCACCGCCACCGCCCCAAATGGTATCGTTTCCGGCCCCACCGTCAATCAAATCTGCCCCGCCGTTCGTGTCTGTTAGAAACGGATTTGAGGCAATAAAAACATCATGCATTGATCCTGTCTTGGTATTCAATAATCCACTGTCACCCGAGATAAACATAATCATTTTTCCATCCCCGGAAATATGTGCATTATGCGTATCAAACCCCGTTGGATCACGGCCTAATGCCTTGCTGACGGAACGAATGTCACCTGTCAGCATATCCTTCACAAATATATCGCCATTTATCCCATCAGGATCACTAAAGCCCATCAAGTCCGTTGCGTACGAATGAAAGGCAACATAACGCCCGTCATCGGATACCGATGGGGAATAGCTGCCATTATCAGATTCACCACCGCCTGCTTTTTCGGTCACTTTCACCGTTGTGTCGGTCAATGTATCACGTAAGAACACATCACTGAACGCACCGCCATCTGCACCACCGCCCAGATTTGTCGCATCGCTTTGAAAAACAATAAAACGACCATCAGATGACACCCCCGGCTCATAGGAATTCCCGCCTGTCGCTTCGCCCCCACCCGTACTGAGTGAGGCCCGCGTCGTCGTGCCATCTGCAATTTTATAAATAAAAATATCCTGATTACCATTCCCGTCACTGGCGACCAGTTCGTCTGCCCAGCTGGAATAAATCACATACTGCCCATCTCCGGTAATCGTCGGCTGAAAAGAATCAAGGGTGCCGTCCGCACTGCCCCCTGTTTCTTTGCTGACAAGCGTCAAAGCCCCGGTTGTCAGGTTCTTTAAATAAACATCAATGCCGCCTGTCGCATCATTGGGGTCAAGGTTTATTGCCGCTGTTGAAAAAGCAACCAGATTGCCATCATCGGACACAGAATATTGATCCACCCAACTGCTTGCTTCAGTGACACCATCGTCATCAACCGATACTTTCACCAAAGTTTCGGTTGCAATCTCGTAACGATAAATCTGTGCGTTGGTATCACTGGATGAAACGACCAAATCGGTTGCGTTACTGGTAAAAAATACATAACGTCCGTCCCCGGACATCTGCGCATTATAGGCCCCACCCGTTGTTGAGGTTGTCCCGTCTGCTTTTTTAGACACCAACGTGTACGAACCACCAGCATCGCCCATCTTGTTCAAATTACGCATATAGACATCGCTAAAACCATTGGTATCGTTTGCATCCAGTGCCTCAAGGGTCGTATAGGCAATCAGGTCATCATTTTGGTTTGTGATCCGGTAATTTCCAATATCCATATCACCACCGCTGGCTATTTCCAGCCCTTGATCATTTGTGGAAATCCGACCGATGATGGGGCCATCCCCATAAATGATATCATCGCCGCCTTCACCCAAAATGGTATCGTTACCTTGTTCCCCAATGATCCAATCGCTACCATCCCCGGCCAGTATTGAATCCGCACTATCAGTGCCGACAATCTGTTCCGCCGCGCTGGTCCCAGAGACTTTATTTAATGGCGTTGTAGTTGTCGGCGTTGTTTTTGAATTTGTTGTTTCTGGCGTTGTTTCCGGCACAATTGGATCAAGTGTCTGTTTCAATAGATTAAAAGGGTCTGTCGGTTCAACGCCAATATCATCTGCATTTCCCACGGGTGTGAAGACATCCCCATCTTCACCACCGATCAGATCAAAGTCACCCTCTTCACCAACAATGGGCTCGTCCATATGGGAAAAAATATCAACCTTATCTTCCTGCGGTGCAAGTTCTTCGCCATTGCCATCGGCTTGATCACCGGGGTCTTCCCCGCCATCTTGCGGGGCTTCGCCGTCTGCTTTGGCCTCTTCGCCGTCTACGTCCTCGCCAGCGTCTTTGTCGCCTTTTCCTTCGCGCCCCCTGTGCGGCGGGGGTGGCATAACAGACAGGGCCGTGCCGTACATCTGTTCAATCTGTGCCATATTTAAAACAATCGGTGGTGGTGGCGGTGTAAACCCGCTGATCATGGCGATGGATTGACCGGGTTGGTTCAACACTTGAACGCCCGCCTCATTACGCACAACAATCTCGCCAATTTGACCATCGGCCTCAGGCATCAGGGTAATTTGGTTTTCCTGCCCTTCCGGGGCCGCCACACCGGCCCCTTTGGTGCCGCGAATGCCAATCGTCGCCACCGGTGTGTTCAAGACCATCGCATCATCTTGTGTTTTGGCAATTTGCCCACTGACAAATGAGAAAACCCCATCCGCAATACTCAGGGCCATAGAACCGGTTTCCCCTGCCGGATCATAAACCATTTCATCAATCACCAATTGCGCCCCCTCACCCAGCGCGATGGTTGTATCATCTGCAAAAATAAGACCGACACTGCCCCCGTCAGAGACTTCCAGCGTGTCCCCCATAAAAACATGATCGCCTTCCGACAAGGTCAAGGTTTCCCCATCTATGCGACGTACAGTCAATCGACCATTCAAGGTTTCCACTTGCCCGGCGGCCTCGCTGGCCCCGGCGAGCTGTGCAAGCTGCACGCCTTTTTCTCCAAATGCATTCAGATCAAATAAAATCTCTTCAGGCATGGCCTATCCCATCTTGGTCGCGCAATCAGGTTTTTTACAAAACAACACCCAAAGTATATCCTGTTCTCACTCTGTCATCAATTATCGGTTACGTGGGGATAGCAAAACATCGCCTTATCGGAACATCTCGCGCAATGATTAACCGCTTGTAAATCCTTTTCTGTCAATTAACATAGGTTGTAACAGGTGCATATTAAGGATGAAAACACATGGAACAAGATGGTGAAAAAGGGCTGTTTCGTAGTATCTTCGCCCCCCTTTTCCCCTTGTTAGGTGAGATTTTTGCTGCCACCCTCATCATCAATATTTTGGCCTTTGCCATTCCTGTTTTTGTCTTGCAAGTCTATGACCGCGTGATTGCACAGGCCGGCCTTTCCACCCTACAAGGACTCGTTATCGGAATGGCAGGGGTGATCCTTTTTGATTTTGTTTTGCGCCAAGCCCGTTCCGGCTTGCTGCAACATGCGGCCATGCGTATTGATGCCACCCTTGCCAAACGCCTGTTTGAAAAATTCACCCGTATTCCTTTGCGTATCCTTGAACATCGCCCCAGCGCCTTTTGGCAATCACTTTTTCACGATGTCGATAATATTCGAACGGCCCTGTCCGGTATTGCCGCTATTTTACTGGCTGATTTACCCTTCAGTGTCATCGGAATTATCCTGATTGTTGCCTTGGCAAAACCACTGGCATGGGCCTTGTTAATCATCGTGCCGTTATTCATTTTGCTCGCGTTTGTTTCCAGCCTATCGGCACGCAGTTCCACCACCGAGGAACGCAGCGCAACCATGCGCCGGGATGCTCTTATCTCGGAAATGATTGCCAATCGCACCACGGTCAAGGCATTGGGGCTTGGATCTTATCTCGGTTCCATCTGGGAAGAACGTCAGGCCCGCACCATTGACAGTTCCATCCAGAAAGCCGCAAGCGCTGATCGTTATCACAATCTGGCCAAAACATTACTGCTGTCCTCTACCGTGACCTTAACCGGGTTCGGGGCCATCGCCATTATCAATCAGGAACTGACTGTCGGGGCCTTGATTGCCGCCAATATGCTGGTCTCCCGCATCTTGCAGCCGCTTAATCAACTTGTCCTGCAATGGAAGGCACTCAGCGCGGCGCGGCAATCTTTTCACCGCGTAAAAAAAGTACTGGATTACCCCGAAGATAGCCAGAACGCCACTTTGGACCTGCCGCGCCCACACGGGAAAATGATACTAGAAGGTGTTTCTTACAGTTTCGGTGATCAGGAAAATGCCCCGGTTCTTAAGGGCGTGACTGCCAGTCTTGGTGCCAGCGGATTACACGCGATTGTCGGCCCGAACGGCAGTGGCAAAAGCACGTTGTTAAAACTGATGCGTGGTTTATATGCCCCGCAGGCCGGTCGTATTTTGCTGGATGAAGGCGATATGGTCCAGTTTAGCGAAGCCGAAAAACTCAACTGGTTTGGCTATCTGCCACAAGATACCCGTCTACTCAGCGGTACCGTCAAAGACAACCTGTCGATGGGAATTACAGTCCCCAGTGACGAAACCATTGCCAAGGCCACAAAAACCATTGGCTTACATGATGAAATCATGGCCATGAAAAACGGTTATTCCACGCAGGTCGGCGAACATGGGGAAAATCTGTCCGGTGGTTTACGACAGCGCCTTGCCTTAGCACGCACATTGGTCAATGACCCGGTTGTCCTTTTATTGGATGAACCGTCAAACAATCTGGATACCCATGCAGAAATGACATTGACACGCCTGCTGAAAAAACTGTCTAAATCACGCACGGTTATTATGGTAACGCACAGCATGACATTGCTGGAGGCCGCCGACAGCATCATGGTTCTGGAACGTGGACAAATTCGCGCCGGCGGCAAGGCCCGCGACGTTCTCTCCCGCATGAGAGGAGCACGCCCATGAGTCGCCTGAACGATATCATCACCAAACGTAAAAAATCACCTTGGCTGTATCCGTCTCGCTTCATTCTGATCTTGCTGATCGGCCTTGGATACTGGATGAATACGACCATTATCGACGAAGTTGCCATTGCCCCGGGTAAGGTCGTACCGCAAAGCAAGGTCAAGACCGTTCAACACCTGGAAGGCGGCATTATCAAGGAATTGAACATCCGCGAAGGCAGTGCCGTTAAAGAAGGCGACCCCCTGATGGTACTTACCCTCGGGGTCGGTAAATTGAACCGGCAGGAATTGTTGACAGAACTGGATGGGCTACGCCTATTAGAAGCCCGCCTCATGGCAGAAAGTGCCGATAAGAACGCAATTTCCTTTCCAAATGCACTTGCTGAGCGCCGTCCACAAACCGTGCGACGTGAACAAACCACATTTGACGCCAAACGATCTGAACTTTCCGGTCAGCTCAGCGTTATCCGCAAACAAATCAAACAAAAAGAACTGGCAATTGAATCGTTTCGCACCAAACGGGCGGCAGCAAGCAATAAACTTGCCATCACGCGGGAAAGTCAGGCCTTGGCCGAAGATGCCATGAACAAGGGTATGGGCATGCGCGCGGAATATCTGAGCCTCAGTTCCCAAGTTGAAAGCCTGCTGGGTGAAATCCATACCATTGATGCCGAAATACCCGCAGCCCGTGCCGATATCGAAGAAGCGCGTGCCCGCCTAAGCGAAACCCGTCTGAAATACCGACGCAAGGCCTCCGAAGAACTTGGCAAGGTTTCTCGCGAAATTTCCTTAATTGAAAAAGTTCTCGGTGAAGCCACAGAACAGGAAAAACGCACCGTTATTCGCGCCCCCATCGACGGCACCGTCAAGAACCTGAAATACACCAACACTGGCGCGGTTGTACGCCCCGGTGAGCCGATCATGGAACTGGTTCCCTTGCGCGACAGCCTTGTGATTGAAGCCCGCCTCAGCCCGACAGATCGGGGATATGTCCAAGTCGGCCTGCCCGCCAACATAAAAGTATCCGCCTATGATTTTGTGCGCTATGGGGCCTTGCCGGGGCAGGTCATCCAGATTGCCCCGGATACGGATAAAACCGAAAATGGTTTGCCGTTTTATCGCGTGATTATCGCAACCGAACGCACGCACTTGGGTGATGGTCAGAAATTATACCTGCCCATTACAACCGGGATGGAAACACAGGTTGATATTGTAACCGGTAAACGCAGTGTCTTGGACTTCTTCCTCCGCCCCTTATTACGGTTGAAAGATGAGGCATTTCGCGAACGTTGATGTTAAGGGTATTTTAAACCTTGTGGTTTAATTTGGGTTCAATTGGGAATCTGAATCATCCATAAGGGCAAAATATGGGACCGGGTCTTAAAAAGTTTTGGCGCAATACCACCAGTGCATTGGTCATGTTGAGTGCAATCGGGTTCAGTGCCGAACTACAGGCAAATCCGTTAGCGAGTGAGCTTCAATATCTGCTGGAAAACTACCCTGCTATTCAGTCCAAAGCCTCGCTCACAGATGCAGCGCGTGAAGATATCAAAGCGGCTTATGCCCTGTCTGCCCCTGTTCTGGCCGTCAGTGGGGATGCCGGATATCAACATACGGATCAGCCGGGCAATGACGATTTGCGCACCCGTGCCAATGTAACGGCAACCTATAACTTGTTCGACGGGCAATATAGTGCCTTTGAACAACAATCTGCTGAAATCACCCATAAAAGCAACACGGCAGATTTGGATAATACGCGTCAGCGTATCCTATTTCAGGGCATACAGGCTTATCTGAATTTGGTTTTACAAAACAAGCTGGTTGAGATTTCACAAACCAACGTCAAGTTGGTTGAACAGATCAAAACATTTATCGAGTCTGAGTCCAATGTTGGGCGTATGTCACAGGCCGACTTGCTACAGGCACGCGCCCGTCTTGCACAAGCACATGAAGCCTTGGCTGCCTATCAGGGTGCACAACGCCAAGGGCAAAACCGATATTATCATCTATTTCAACGCGTCCCGCCTGCAGAAAAAATGCTGGACCCTTTGACCCCATCCGAAGTGGTACCAGAAAGCCTTGAAGACGCCATTCGCCTCGCACGTAAACACAATCCGGTTCTGCAAAGTGCCGCTTTGTTGGCCGAAGCCTCTTCCGCACGGGTTGGATCGGTTGAATCTGCGCTTTATCCCCGTGTAGACCTTGAGGCCGCAGGCGATGCCAAATATAACGTAGACGGCGCAGATGGTTCTGAGAATGAGGCAACCTTGCTTCTAAAACTAAACTGGAACTTATTTGATGGCGGACGGGTTAAATCCCAAACTCAGGCTGCTGCGCTTCGCCATAATGCTGCAATGATGGATTTACGCAGCAAACATATGGAAATTGAGGAACAGGTCCGCAATGCCTTTTCCACCATAGAAACCCAGCGCCAACGCTTTCGCACACTTCAGGATGCCGAGGCCATCGCACACGAAGCCTTTCAGGCCCGTTATGATATGATGGCAAGCAGCAAAGAAACCATTATTACCGTCTTGGATACGGCACTGGAATTACTGAATGTCCGCATTGCCGTTACCTCGGCAGACTATACACACCGTTTAGCAAACTATCAGTTACTGTTGGCAACCGGACAATTAAACCAAACCTCCATTGCACAATTGGTTGTTGAAGGTAAATTGCAACCTGCTGTCGCTGATGAAACACACTTATTACAAAAACTGCTGGACGGGGAAGCCATTCCAACCCCTCAAGATACATTGAGTACAGCATCTGCGCCGGATGTATTGCCAGCCTCATACGACGATATGGCCCCCATACAACTAGAAAAAAACACTTCAGGCTATAATGATATGGCAGCCTTTGAAGCCGCACATGGTGCCCCCTATAGCCCGGAACTCGCCCCGGAAACAGGTCCAACAGGACCGATTGAACTCGGACCCGCTGCCAATGATGCAACCGGATATTATGTGGTGTTAGGTAGTTTTTCTGAACCAGCTTATGCACAGGACAGGATTGCACTGGCAGGCATGGATAACGCCTTCATGAAAACCATCGATATCAATGGATCAACATACCAGCGCGTTCTGGCCGGCCCCATGAGCCAACTTGAGGCCGAAACTGCGCGAGATCAGGCCAAGTCGCGCGGTATCCCGGATAGCTGGATTTTACGTCAATAAACCAACCACGTTTATTGATTGTTAAAACCTATCCTAAATATTTATATAAATATTTGTTTTTATTATTTTTTTCGATCTCAGAGATTGAAAAATTAACCTTTGCTGCCTACAATCTAGGACTGAAAAAAGAAAAAACAACATACCCCTTAAATTTAATCAGTTGCAGAGGTACCAAGCTATGAAACTTGGAAATATTCGCTTAGGTCGCAAGCTGGGTGCGATCATGGCAATTTCGTTATCCGGCTTGATCTTAATCACTGTCTTTGGCCTGAAAGCCCTCGACGATAATTTACTCGCCGAGCGCGAACGGCAGGCCCAAAATATGGTCGAAGCGACTTATACCTTGCTTCAAGGGTTACAAAAACGCGTTACTGCCAATGAAATCTCGCTGGAAACAGCAAAAGATGAGGCGACCCACGCCATCAACGCCATTCGTTATGGGGAAGAAGATTATATCTGGATCAACGATTTACAGCATATCATGATCGTCCATCCAACCAATCCAAAATTAAACGGGCAGGACGTCAGTGACTTTAAAGACCCTGATGGAAAAATGCTGTTTCAGGATATTGTGAAAGTTGCTAAAACTTCAAAAGAAGGCAGTATTGAATATCGTTGGCCCAAACCCGGCTTTACTGAGCCTGTGGATAAAATCTCCTACGTCAAACTGTTTGAACCCTGGGGTTGGGTGATCGGAACGGGTGTTTATTTAGACGAAGTTCAGGCAACCTTTTGGGCAGAAGCCATGACAGAAGCCCTCATCTTTCTTCTTGCCACAATCATCATTGCATTAGGTGCTTTTATGGTTTCCAAAGACATTAGTACCAGCGTGGATCAACTGTCTGCCGCCATGAAACGTCTCGCAAAAGGCCATACGGAAGAGGTTACACCACTACAAGGGCGTCAAGATGAAGTCGGGGAAATGGCCCATAGCGTCGAATATTTCCGTGCCCAGATGATTGAAAACGAGCAACTCGCTGCCCATCAACGAGAAGAAGAAGAAGCCCAACGTCAACGCGCCCGTATCATTCAAAAACTCGCCAACGAGTTTGACATGGGTGTGAACATTGCCCTTCAACAGGTGGCTTCTGCCGCACAGCAGCTTGATATGACCGCGAATGGTATGAGTGCGACAGCAACCCAAACCAGCACGCAAGCCTCCGCTGTTGCCAGTGCTTCCCAACAAACCGCAAGCAATGTGGAAACTGTCGCAGCCGCTTCCGAAGAGCTTACAGCCTCCATCCACGAGGTTGGTCAACAAGTTGCACAATCCTCACAAATTGCACAAGAGGCAGCCCACAAAGTGACGGAAACTCAGGGCACCGTTCGCACCTTATCAGAAACGGCCAGCCGCATTTCAGAGGCCTCAAAATTAATTGGTGATATTGCCGATCAAACCAATATGCTGGCCCTGAACGCAACCATCGAAGCCGCACGTGCAGGCGAAGCGGGCAAAGGGTTTGCTGTTGTGGCTTCCGAAGTGAAAACCCTTGCAACCCAGACCGGACGGGCAACAGAAGAAATTGCCGCACATGTCAACGCCATCCAGAAAGTCAGCCACGACACAGTGGAAGCAATTTCAGAAATCAACCATATCATCACCGAAATGAATGAAATTGCAGCAGCCGTTGCCGCCGCTGTTGAAGAACAGGATGCCGCCACATCTGAGATTGCACGTAATATTGAACAAGCCTCCCTCGGTACGCAGGAGGTCAATCAAAACATCTTGCATGTCAACAATGCGGCTAACGATACGGGCACGGCTTCTAAAGAAGTCCTGCATGCCTCGTCACAATTGAACGACCAGTCCACGTCCCTGCGTTCAATCGTTGAAGGTTTCCTCAAAGGCGTCAAATCTGCATAAGAACGATACAGTCCCCTGCTCCACGGTGTGGGGGACTATAATCGTCCAATTTCAAACTCTTCGATAGAGACACCCATTTCAGACAGTGCTTCTTCCAAATAGTCGGACAATAACGGTGTACCCATTAAATATTTCGGCGAGCTTTTCGCACTGGGGTCAGCTTCAACAGCTTGCGCGTAAGCCTCACCAAATTCTTCCTTGGAATAACTGCCCCGCCCCACCCATGTGAGGGCAACCAGTTCATGCAACTGATCGGCATTCAGATTTGCCAAGGCTTCAAGCAGTTCGGCCTCGGTTGCATCATCAGCATAATCTTGCAAGATTTCCACACAACCGTCATCAATCGCATCAGATTCCCGATCACGGCCTTCCGGTTCGACCTTCACATCGAATTCGCGTGCTTTCATAATGATATAAAAGACGCTGTCTGCACTGAGATACCTCATCACGTCCTCCCCGTTTGAAGAGACACATAGACATTTTCTCTATGTCTGAAGTAAGATACCACGTCTATCGGGTAACAAAGTTGATTTAGGTCACCATGTCACACACAAATGCGCTCTGGCTTCAATGCGGTGCTTGCGGGGGGTGTTCCATGTCCTTATTGGGCTATGAAGGAACCAACCTGCTTGATGCATTCGACAGTGCGGGCCTTCATTTTTTATGGCATCCGACACTGAGCGAAACCTCCGGGCGCCCTGTTATTGACCTGATGATTGATATTGTCTCTGGCAAAACCAAACTTGATTTGCTCATTGTGGAAGGCACGCCGCTGCTTGGCCCCAATGGTACGGGCCGCTATCAAATGATGGGCGGGTCGGAAAAACCCATGATTACATGGTTGATCGAATTAGCCCACAAGGCAAAATACTGTGTAGCGGTTGGCAGTTGCGCCACATATGGCGGCATCCCAATGGCCGGGGATGAACGACTGGAAGCTACCGGCCTACAATATCAGTCCAATCAAGTTGGTGGACTTTTGGGGGAAGATTACCGATCCGGTTCCGGCCTGCCAGTCATTAACATTCCCGGTTGCGCCCCCCATCCCGACTGGATTGTCGAAACTTTATCCTGTCTTGCCGATGACAGCTTATCGGCACAGGATTTTGACCCGGAAGGAAGACCACTGGCCTATTTTGGTCACCTTGCCCACCACGGCTGTCCACGTAACGAATATTATGAATTCAAGGCCAGTGCCGCACAAGATTCCGATCAAGGATGCCTGATGGAGAATTTAGGCTGTAAAGGCACCCAAGCCCTTGGCGATTGCAATATCCGCTCATGGAACGGATCTGGGTCCTGCTTGCAAGGGGGATATTCCTGTATCGCCTGCACCATGCCGGGGTTTGAAGATCCGGGTTCTCCCTTTTTGGAAACCGCCAAAATTGCCGGTATTCCGGTTGGCTTGCCCAGTGATATGCCAAAGGCATGGTTTGTCGCGCTAGCAGCCCTTTCGAAATCCGCAACACCGCAACGGGTACGTGAAAACGCCCATTCCAATAAAATCGTCCATCAACCGACCCGTAAAAAAGCAACGAATTAAACGCAAAGAGCACGCTTATGTCACGCAAGATCATCGGCCCTTTTTCCCGCGTCGAAGGCCATCTGGAAATCGACCTGAACCGCAACGGCCCCAGCGTTGTGGACGCACAGGTCAATTCACCGATGTATCGTGGTATGGAAACCATCTTGCTGGATCGCCCCCCCATGGACGCCCTGACAATTGTGCCACGTATTTGTGGTATTTGTTCGGTATCCCAATCCGTTGCCGCCGCACAGGCACTGGCAAAACTGTCAGACGTAACCCCGCCTAAAAACGGGCAACTGGTCACCAATCTAGTCTTGGCCTGTGAAATGCTATCCAACCACCTGACCCACTTTTATCTGTTTTTTATGCCCGATTTTGCCCGCGATATTTATGCAAACCGCCGCTGGCACAACAATGCGCTGCGGTTTCAGGCACAACACGGGAATGCACAAGCAGAAGCTTTGGACGCACGCAACCGTTTTTTGCACATGATGGGCGAATTGGCCGGCAAATGGCCCCATACCCTTGCCCTGCGTCCCAGCGGCACCACATCGACCGTCCATACCGCGCAAAAACGAAAGCTAAAAACCATCCTTACAGGGATACGTCGTTTTCTGGAAACAACCTTGTTTGGTTGTGCCCTCAACGACATGCTTGCCCTGAAATCCCGCTCAGACCTTCACGCTTGGACAAAAGAAGGGCGCGGAGATCTTGGCTTTTTCATGCATTTGTCCAACGCCTTGTCCTTAGACGAAATGGGCAAAAGCAAATCCGTTTTACTGGCAGGTGGTGGATTGCCTCTTGAAAACGAAGTCTTGTTCAAACAAGGGATCATCAAAGACCAACATTTTGCCCCCTTGCCTGTTGATCAAATCAGTGAAGATATTTCCCACAGTTTTATGGCAGGCGCGACTTTGCAATTCCCGCAAAATGCAAAAAATGACCCGGACCTTGATCAAAACAACGCCTATAGCTGGTGCAAAGCCCCGCGTTTAGGGTCAGATCGTTGTGAGGTCGGCGCCTTGGCCCGTCACGTTGTCAACGCCCACCCCCTGTTTTGTGATCTCTATGCACAAGAAGGCAGTACGGTAAAAAGTCGTATTTTTGCCCGTGCATGGGAAATGGCCTTTCTGGTCGATGCGATGGAGAACTGGATTGATCAAATTGATCCAAACGCACCCTTTTACACACCCTTTACCCCGGCACAAGACGGGCATGCCTTCGCCTTTATCGAAGCGGCACGCGGGACACTAGGACATTGGATTGGCGTAGAAAATAACAAAATCATCAACTACCAGATCATTGCCCCAACCACATGGAATTTTTCCCCACGCGATCAGACCGGCCAGCCCGGCCCACTGGAAAGTGCGCTGGAAGGTGCCCCCATTATATCCGGCGAAGATGATCCCATTTCCGTTCAGCATATTGTACGTTCGTTCGATCCTTGTATGGCCTGCACTGTCCACTAAAGTGGAATAAAACTTTCCATATATTGGACTCTTACCTTCCATAACGATTTTCAATCCTCCCTGTAAAGCCTGACAAAGCCTAGACTTAAGTATGAAATAAAGATGGCACGCCTTTTGCTGTCTATGGCGCAGACGTTACAAGGGATAGAAAATAAAATGAATGTGGGTGCAGACCATATCGTTCTGAAACTGGTCACTAAGAAAAATAGGATTGAGGATGTTCGCATTGCCTCCAACCGGACCACGATGGCGGCCCGTATCTTGGAAGGTAAATCCCCACAAGAGGCTTGCGCCTTCGTTCCGTTACTATTCAGTCTTTGTGGCACCGCCCAACATCACGCGGCCTTAACTGCCATGGAACAGGCCTTAGGCTATGTCCCAAGCCCGGCGCATAAGACGGCACGACATCTCCTGTTGTTGGCAGAAGGAATTGCCGAACATACCACCCGCCTTTTAATTGATTGGGCCGAGCTAGGTGGACAGGAAAAAAACATCAATCAAATTCGCGATATTCGCCAAACCCTCGCCTCATTTAAAAGCCTTATTTTTACAGAAAGCGGCCAGGATAAAATCGGTGGAGGCACGCTGGCCCCCGACATGACAAAACTCAGCAGTGAGTTTTCTCGCTTACGTACGATTATTCAGTCAGAAATCTTCAAAATAACGCCACGTGAATTTGCAGACCTGCCAAACAGGGATGCATTAGAAAACTGGATTTCCACAACCGACAGCCTGCCAGCGCGCTGTTTAAAACAATGGCAAAAAGACGGTTTATCCGACATCATCTGGCCTCTCGCCCAAGGCTTAATGGACTTCCCCCCCGAAGAAATCGCCATGCATATGGACGCAGAAAATGCCGATCAATTTATCACCTATCCCACTTGGGATGGGCGACCTTGCCAGACTGGGGCCTTGATGCGCCACCTCAGTCATCCCTTTTTACGCCAAGCCAATCATAATGCGCTTTCCTATTTCTATGCTAAATTAATCGACCTTGCTGTCATGATCGAAGACTTTGAAAAAAATATCAGTGGATTAAAACAGGACGACGATCTTTATCATACCAAGGCAACTTATAAAGGGTACGCACAAATCGAAGCCGTACGCGGACAACTTAGCCACCGGGTCTGGATCAATCCGCAAAATGACACAATTGCACGCTACCGTATCCTTGCCCCGACTGAATGGAATTTCCATCCCAACGGGATTTTGAAACAAGCCCTGATCGGAGTGGAAAGCGCAGATGAAAACAAGCTCAAACAAATCGCACAAATCAATGTCCTTGCATTGGATCCCTGTGTTGCTTGCCGGGTAGACATCGAGGAACAAAATTAACATGCATGAAATGTCACTGACACAGGGTGTCCTGAATATTCTGGAAGATTATGCAAAAACGAACGGCTTTGCCAAAGTCAAGACAGTCTGGTTAGAAATCGGGCAACTTTCCCATGTGGAGCCTGAAGCGATGGCCTTCTGCTTTGATGCCGTCATGAAAAACACAATCGCCGATGGGGCTAAACTTGAAATCGTTGAAACACCGGGCAAAGCCATTTGTGTGGACTGTGCCGAAGAATTGGAAATTACCTCGCGTATTGCACAATGTCCCAAATGTGGCAGCTATAAGCTCCATGTATCGGGGGGCGATGAAATGCGGGTCAAAGAACTGGAGGTCGAATAAATGTGTACAGTTTGCGGATGCGGCACCGCCAAAATCGAAGGGGGCCATAAACACGATCACAGCCACAGCCATGATGAAGGATGTGGGTGCGACCATCATCACCATCATGATCATTCACATGATGATGATGACCATGACCATCACCATGACCATCATCACCACCATGATATGCATTTTGGCGAAAACGAAGCAGGCGTATCTGTCCCTGGCATGGAAACCAAACGCCTGATTTCTATTGAGCAGGATATCCTGAGTAAAAACGATCATATCGCCGCCCACAACCGCATTCATTTCAAGGAAGATGGTATTTTCGTACTTAATCTCGTTTCCTCACCGGGATCGGGTAAAACCACCCTGTTGACCCGCACCTTGACGGATTTAAAAAATCAATTGCCCATTGCCGTCATTGAAGGGGATCAGCAAACCGCAAATGATGCTGATCGTATCCGTGAAACCGGCGTTCCCGCCTTGCAGGTCAATACCGGCAAAGGCTGCCATCTGGATGCCGATATGATTGCCCAAGCCAGAACCCGCCTGGATATGCCGAAAGAAGGTGTCCTGTTTATTGAAAATGTCGGCAATCTTGTTTGTCCTGCCGGTTTTGACTTGGGGGAAGCCCATAAAATCGCCATCCTGTCAGTGACAGAAGGCGAAGACAAACCGATCAAATATCCCGATATGTTTGCTGCCGCCGACATTATGGTTCTGACCAAAACCGACCTGCTGCCTTATCTGGATTTTGATGTGGGGGCCTGCCTTGATTATGCACGGCGCGTCAACCCCGACCTAAAAATCTTCCAATTGTCCTCCAAAAACGGGGATGGGCTGGATCAATGGTATGACTGGATCAAAGCCGGTGTTGATGCAGCCCAATCTTAAACGAATTCAATATCGCGTACGCGGTCAGGTACAAGGGGTCGGCTTTCGCCCCTTTGTCTATCAACTCGCCTGGGATTTGGGCTTAACCGGTTGGGTCTTAAATGACCAAGACGGTGTGTTGATCGAGGTTCAAGGCAGCACCACGGACGCTTTCTATGACGCCTTACACAAAGAAGCACCCGCCCTGTCACGCATTCAAAGCATTGAAGAAAAACAGATTGAGAAAAAAGAAAACGAAGCCGTTTTTCTGATCCGCGAAAGTGAATGTGGGGACGTTCAAACAGATATCATTCCTGATGCCGCCATTTGCTCGGATTGTCTGTCGGAAATGCGCGATCCAAATGATCGGCGTTATGGCTATCCTTTTTTAAACTGCACCCATTGCGGGCCGCGTTATACCATTACCCACAACCTACCTTATGATCGGGCACAAACGTCTATGGCTGGATTTGAAATGTGCCCGGCCTGCGAAGCTGAATACCGTGATCCAACCAATCGGCGTTTTCACGCCCAGCCAACCTGCTGTCCCAACTGCGGTCCTCGTCTTTCTATGGATATCAGTGAAATTGCCAACCGTATCCGCCAAGGTCAAATCCTTGCCATTAAGGGATTAGGCGGTTTCCATCTGGTTTGTGATGCCCATAACGAAACAGCCATTAAAAATTTGCGCAAACGCAAAAACCGCGACGCCAAACCCTTTGCCATCATGGTCGCAGACTGTCAGGCCATTTGCGATTTTGCAAAGCTGGATCAGAACGAACAAATCCTGCTGGAAAGCCCTGAACGTCCCATCGTTTTATTGCGCAAAAAAAAGAGTAATCTACCAGACACGATTGCCCCAAACTTAAACCGCATCGGGGTTATGCTGCCTTACACCCCTTTACATTACCTGATTATGGATGCCTTGCGGGGACGGCCCCTTGTTATGACCAGCGCAAACCCCGGTGGGGAACCTTTGGTCATTGCAAATGACGAGGCCGAACACCGTTTATCAAACATCGCAGACGCCATTGTCACCCATAACCGGGATATCCTGATCCGTGTGGATGACAGCGTGGTGCGCCATGACCTCAGCGGTCCGACCGTCCTGCGTTCGGCCCGTGGATTTACACCGCGCCCCATCGCCTTAACGCAGGATACCCCCAGCATATTGGGAATGGGGGCCTTTCTGAAAAACACCATCTGTCTGACACGGGCAAACCATGCCTATCTCTCCCAACACATTGGGGACTTGGACAACGTGGCAACCTTGCGCTTTCAGGAAGAAACGTTCGATCATTTGCGCAAAATCTTACAAGTTGATCCCGTCCTTGCCGTGCATGATCTGCATCCCGATTTTGCCAGCACACGCTTTGCTCATCGTCTAGGAATTGAGACCTTTGCCGTCCAACATCATCATGCCCACATCGCTTCGGTTCTCGCAGAACATCAAATTAATGAGCCGGTGATCGGCCTTGCCCTTGACGGGTTTGGCCTTGGAGATAATGGGGAAAGCTGGGGCGGAGAACTGTTCAAAGTGGATGGATTAAACTGCACCCGTATCGGGCATCTACGTCCCTTGGCCCAACCGGGTGGCGACAAAGCGGCTGTTGAACCGTGGCGCATGGGGGCCAGCGCCCTGCATGCCTTGGGTCGCCGTGATGAAATCGACAGCCGTTTTGCAGGCCATGACACACAAACCTTAAAATTAATGCTGGATAAAGGCCTAAATTCCCCACACACATCTTCGATGGGCCGTTTGTTCGATGCAGCTTGCGGCCTGCTGGGTATTTGTGAAACCGCACAATACGAAGGCCACGCGCCGATGATGTTGGAAAGCCTTGTCAGCCGGATTGAGGTTGATTCACAAGGCTGGCAGTTGGAAGAAAACGGCGAGTTAAACCTGCTGGCATTACTGAATACATTGTGTGAGCGCACCGCACAAAGCGGGGCCAACCTGTTTCATGGCACCTTGGTTTTCGCCCTTGCCGACTGGGTGGAACAGGCCTGCACAAAACATAACATTTCCCGCGTTGCCTTATCGGGGGGATGTTTCCTGAACGAAATTCTCAGCCAAGGCTTAAAGCGTAAATTGCAACAAGCCGGTCTAAAGGTTTATCTTAATCAACATGTCCCCTTAAGCGATGCGGGCCTATCATTGGGCCAAGCATGGCTGGGACAACAAAAATTACTACGGGACGGGAGCTAATCTAATGTGTCTTGCCATGCCATCCAAAGTCGTTGACGTATTAGACGACGATATGGCCATTATCGAACTGGGTGGGGTGAAGAAAACCATCTCCCTTGGTTTAGTGGAAGACGTCACCGCCGGGGATTACGTCATCGTTCATGTCGGTTATGCCCTGTCCAAAATTGACGAGGACGAGGCCCTGAAGACCATCGCCTTGTTTGAAGAAATGACTCAAAACGAAAGTGTCGCCCCATGAAACATGTGGATGAGTATCGCAACGGGGACACCGCGCAAAAACTGGCCGCAACCCTTGCACGCGAAGTAGACCCGACACGGGATTACCGTCTGATGGAATTTTGCGGCGGTCATACCCACGCCATTTTTCGCTACGGTGTACAGGATCTTTTGCCTGATAACGTTAAAATGATCCACGGGCCGGGTTGTCCAGTCTGCGTCTTGCCCATATCACGCATTGATCAGGCGATTGCTTATGCGCAACGTCCCGATGTAATTTTATGTTCCTATGGTGATATGTTGCGTGTCCCGGGATCCAAATTCACCAGTCTAATGAAAGCCAAGGCCGAAGGTTGCGATGTGCGCATGGTCTATTCCACATTGGATGCCTTGGAACTGGCACAAAATAATCCCGATAAAAAGATTGTATTTTTCGCCATTGGGTTCGAAACCACCACACCCCCAACGGCAATGGCGATTAAACAGGCCCAGACGATGGGGCTTCAAAATTTCTTTATTCTGTCCAACCATGTCCTGACCCCATCCGCCATTCAAAATATTCTGGAAAGCCCGGATGTGCGTGCCTTGGGCAGTGTGCCGTTGGACGGATTTCTCGGTCCGGCCCATGTCAGTGTGGTTATCGGTTCGCAACCTTATGAATATTTTGTGGAAGAGTTTCAGCGCCCCGTCGTTATTTCCGGGTTTGAACCACTGGATGTGATGCAGTCCATCCTGATGCTGGTGCGTCAATTAAACGAAGGCCGCGCCGAAGTTGAAAACCAATATCTGCGCGCCGTCACCCACATGGGCAATACCAAAGCCAAAAAACTGGTTGCGGAAATTTTCGAACTGCGCCGTGTCTTTGAATGGCGCGGATTGGGGGACGTTCCCTATTCCGGCCTGCGCATTAAAGAAGAATACGCGGCCTTTGACGCTGAAGTTCAAATCCCGGTGGAAACACCGCCTGCGCGCGAAAACAAAGCCTGTGAATGCCCTGCCATCCTGCGCGGCATGAAAAAACCGACCGATTGCAAACTGTTTGGTACCCATTGCACACCGGAAAACCCGATGGGGTCTTGCATGGTTTCCGCCGAAGGGGCGTGCGCGGCTTATTATTCCTACGGTCGTTTCCGCGAAGCCGTTTAACGTCTTACATAAAAAGAGAACAAAATCAATGTCCACACGTACAGCTTATACCCGTAGTCTTGATTTAAAAAACGGTGTCGTTGAAATGAGCCACGGCGGCGGCGGTCGTGCCATGTCACAACTGATCGAACAATTGTTCGGGGACGCATTTGCCAATGATATCCTTGCCCAAGGCAACGATCAGGCTGCTTTTGAACTGCCGCGTGGCAAGGTGGTTATGAGTACAGACAGTTTCGTTATTTCCCCGCTGTTTTTCCCCGGTGGCAATATCGGCAACCTTGCCGTTCACGGCACCGTCAACGATGTGGCTTTGTCCGGTGGTCAACCGCTTTATCTGACCGCCGGATTTATTCTGGAAGAAGGCTTTCCCTTAAAAGATTTAAAAACCATTGTCGATAGCATGGCCCACGCCGCCCACGAGGCCGGGGTTTATATCGTCACCGGCGATACCAAGGTTGTAGAACGCGGTCACGGCGACGGGGTCTATATCAACACAACAGGCATTGGCGTTATCACAGATGATATCCATATTTCTGGTGAACGCGCCAGACCGGGTGATAAAATTCTGATAAACGGATATGTCGGTGATCACGGGGTTGCTATCATGTCCTTGCGCGAAGGATTGGGGTTTGAAGCATCCGTGCAATCTGATTGTGCCAGCTTGAACGGCTTGATTGGCGATATGGTCAAGGCAGTTCCCGACATCCATGTCATGCGGGATCCAACCCGTGGCGGACTGGCAGCCACCTTAAACGAAATTGCACGTCAAAGCGGGGTTGGCATGATGTTGAACGAACCCGACATCCCCATTCGTGACCAAGTACGCGGGGCTTGCGAAATCCTCGGCCTTGATCCCCTGTATGTCGCCAACGAAGGTAAACTGCTTGCCATCTGCCCCGAAGATCAGGCTGAAATTTTGTTACACGCCATGCAAGCCCATCCATTAGGCAAACAGGCTGCTATCATCGGCACGGTCATTGAAGATGCCAACAGTTTTGTCCAACTTAAAACCGGATTTGGTGGCACGCGCGTTGTCGATTGGATTGCCGGTGAACAATTACCGAGGATTTGTTAAATGAAAGTCCTGCTGCTCACCCATAGCTTCAACAGCTTGACCCAGCGTTTATATGTGGAAATTGAACGCCTTGGCCATGAAGTCAGCGTTGAATTTGATATCAACGACCGCGTCACCGAAGAAGCCGTTGATCTCTTTCAACCCGATATCCTGATCGCGCCTTTTTTAAAACGCGCTATTCCTGAATCAATCTGGTCCAAACTGACTTGTTTAATCGTCCATCCCGGCCCGAAAGGGGACCGCGGGCCATCCTCGTTGGACTGGGCTATTTTGCGGGGGGAAAAACAATGGGGTGTTACCTTGTTGCAAGCCGTTGCCGACATGGATGCCGGCCCCATTTGGGCGAGCCGTCGTTTTGCCATGCGCAACGCACCCAAAAGCAGCATATATCGCAACGAAGTTTCCGACGGCGCGGTGGAATGCGTTCTGGAAGCCTTGGCCAAATTTCAAGATCCGAATTTCATCCCAGAACCGTTGCAAGGAACTGGAAACTGGAACGACCTGATGAAGCAAGCCGATCGACACATCGATTGGAACACGGATGACAGCGCAACCATCTTGCGTAAAATTCAATGCGGAGATGGGAACCCCGGCGTTTTAGATATCATTAATGATACTGAAATTTATCTGCATAACGCGTGTCTTGAACCAAACTTAAAGGGAACGCCCGGTGACATTCTGGCAACCCGAAACGGGGCCATTTGCCGGGCGACCACAGACGGTGCCATCTGGATCGGACATTTGCGCAAAAAAGGCAAAGACACCTTCAAACTGCCTGCAAACGAAATTCTAGGACTACCTTATGGAGAGGGCGAACGCGATATCACTTTCGAAAAAGAAGGAGAAATCGGTTATCTACACTCCCCTTTTCATAATGGTGCGATGAACACAAACCAGTGCAAACGCCTGTTGCAGGCTTATGAAAATGCACGTGCAGACAAAGACATTCACACTATTGTCTTGATGGGCGGGGAAGATTTCTTTTCCAACGGTATTCACCTGAATGCGATTGAAGCTGCACCACGTCCCGCCGAAGAAAGCTGGAATAACATCAACGCGATGGATGATCTATGCGAAGCCATCATCCGCACCACCGATAAAGTCACCGTTGCCGCCCTCAGCGGCAATGCAGGGGCTGGCGGTGTGTTTTTTGCGCTGACTTGCGATAAAATTTATGCCCGCAACGGCGTTGTCCTAAACCCGCATTACAAAAACATGGGTAACCTGTTCGGATCTGAATACTGGACCTACTTGTTACCCAAACGGGTTGGTAGAGGCAATGAACCCCTTGTCATGGAACATCGTCTTCCGATCTCTGCTATTAACGGCGTGGAGATGGGGCTTCTCACCAGTTGTTTTGGCGAAACGGTTGCTCAGTTCAGAGAGATTTTGCGCAACAAAGTTCACGAACTGGACCATCACGCCATTCTTGCCGACAAGCCTGTTGTGCGGGAAAAAGACGAAGCAAAAAAACCGCTGAATGATTATCGTCAGGAAGAATTGGAACATATGAAGCTGAATTTCTTCGGCTTTGATCCCAGTTATCATGTCGCCCGGTATAAGTTTGTTTTGCGCGAACCGAAATCCCATACGCCACTTTATCTTGCCAAACATCGACAACGGGTCAAGAATAGGACGTAGTGCAGTGTCATAAACGGAAAAATCATGGGACAAAACCAACCACCGCATAACCCATTGGAACTGAACGACGGGCAGGAACATGCCTGGGTCGAAGTCATTCAGAAAATGGATGAAGTCTATTCTGACCTGCTGGAACGTGAAGTCGATCTGGAAAATAAAAATGCGGAACTGGAAGAAGCACATGATTTCATTGATAGTATTTTAGAAGCCATGTCCGATGTGGTCATTGTTTGTGACCGGGTCGGACGGATCGTCAAAGTCAACAGTCCCTTGCTGGAACGTACAGGGTTTGAAGAGGTCGAACTATTCGGACGACCGATTTCCGTTCTTCTGGGCCAACAATTTGAAGAACATTTTCGCAAACTGATCCCGCCGACCAAAAGCAAAAACTTGCATGATTACGAAGCCAAACTTCAACATAAAACCCCTGATATTTCCGAGTATGTCTCGGTTAATTGCAGTTTGCATAAAACAGCCAAAGGACAAGTTGACGGCTTGGTCATTGTCGGGCGACCCATCGGGGAATTACGCCAAGCCTATGATGATTTAAACAAAGCGCATGTCGAACTTAAAACCGCACAACATCATCTTTTGCAATCTGAAAAAATGGCCTCTATCGGTCGCCTGGTTGCCGGCGTCGCCCATGAATTAAACAATCCGATCAGCTTTCTCTATGGCAATGTGCACAGCATGGAACGCTACAGCCAAAAAATGCGGACCTACATTGAAACACTTCGCGAAGAACTGCCCGTGTCGGTCAGGCAAAAACTGGATGAAGATTTAAAAATCAAACGCCTATTGGATGACCTCCCCAATTTGTTGGCTGGAACGCGTGAGGGGGCCGAACGGGTCAGTGAAATTGTCAATAATTTACGCCGCCTGTCGTTTCGTGAAGGCAAAACCAAAGATCGCGTTGATATCTGTGATGTCATTAAAACAGCCGTTCTCTTTGCCAGTAAGGGACGTGCAAGCACCCATCCAATTGAGCTTGATCTCAGTAATGATTTATATGTCGAAGGATCCGCGAACAGATTGCATCAGGTCATTTTGAATTTAGTGGAAAACGCCCTTGATGCCTCCAGCACTCAGCCGGAAATCCCGATTGTCGTACGTGCTGAAAAAAACAATGAAAACATCAACATTTACGTGCGTGATTGTGGAAACGGTATTTCAGATGACGATCTTCACCGTATCTTTGACCCATTTTTCACCACAAAACCAGTCGGCCAAGGCACAGGATTGGGCCTTTGGATTTCTTATGAAATTGTGCAGGATCATAAAGGGCAAATTTCTGTGCAAAGCCACCCAAACGGCGGTGCGGAATTTGAAATTAGCTTACCCGCGTATGTTTGCGAATAAGATCAAAAACATCCTTCAAATTAATCGGCTTGGATAGATAATCTGCGAACCCGACCGTCTGCGCACGGACAACATCGGTACGCATCGCCTGTGCCGTCACTGCAATAATCGGGAAATCACCAAATTTCTGTTTTTGTCGCAAGATTTCCATCATATCCCAACCGCTCATCCCCGGCAGATTAATATCTAAAAACAACAAATCAACTTCATCTGTTTCAATATAGGCTAACCCCTCCTCTGCTGTGCGCTTGATTATTAACTCAACATTCGGGGATTGGGTTAAGGCATCTTGCATCAATGCACTGTTGCTGGGATTGTCTTCAACATATAAAATTTTCAGTGTACGCCTTAAAACCGGATTGATTGTTTCTATTTCTTGAAAAGCCGCCCCCCCCTTGCGCCCATCACTCAACACCTGTTTATAAACAGGCAGGCGGAACCAAAAACAGCTTCCCTCACCAGGTGTACTGTCCACACCCATCTCGCCCCCCATCAGGCCGACAAGTTTATCGGTAATTGCCAGACCGATCCCGGTTCCTTCAATTTCACTAAACTCTGCATTTAATCGATTAAAGGGGACAAAAAGCTCATCTTTCTGCTTCAGATCAATCCCCAATCCTGTATCAATAACATTAAACTGGACCATATCAAGGCCCGCATCATATTTACATGTAAAACGAACGAGTCCCCGCTCTTTATTATACTTGATGGCATTCCCCCCTAAATTGACCAACACCTGTTTCAATCGTGTGAAATCAGCATAAATCATCGTCGTGTTATCTTCGGTGATTTCATTTATTAATTGAATACCACGATCATGTGCCAGACCATCCAACAGATCGATAACGTCTTCCATCACATTATATGGATTAACCGGTTCAAGAGAGATTTCAACTTTGCGGGCTTCAATCTTCGCCAAATCCAGAATTTCATTAATCAGATTCAGCAAGTGATTTCCTGCTTTCAGAATCTGATTGATAAACTCTTTCTGACTGTCCTGTAGTTGGTTGCCTTTGGGCATTAATAGGAGTTGTGCAAACCCCAAAATACCATTGAGCGGCGTTCTAAGTTCATGGCTCATAGAAGAAAGAAACTCTGATTTAGCCTGACTTGCATTTTCCGCTTCTTCCTTGGCAATTTGCAATTCTTGCGCACGCAGATAATCTTCCGTCACATCGCGCCCGGACCCACGATAGCCCAGAAAATCACCCGTCAACGAATTGAAAACCGGTTTACCGCTGATGCGAAAGACACGTTTATCCCCATGATGGTTTTTCAATGTATATTCAAATGCCCGGAAGGGTTCGCGCCTCTCCATCGTTTCTATATGTGCACGCCATTTTGGTTGCTGGCAGTCTTCCGGCGTCAATCCAATCAGTTCCTCACGTGTCTTGCCGATGATGTCTTCTTCCATAAACCCTGAAACAATCATCGCTTTATCCGACATATAGCTGAACCGTAAATCCGGGCCCATTTCCCAGAACCAATCGGACGAAGCTTCCGCAATATCACGGAAGCGTTCTTCGCTGTTGCGTAATTCCGTTTCAATATGGCGGCGTTCAACAATTTCATCTTCTAAAGCCCGTGTGCGATTGGTAACACGGCGTTCCAATTCCTCGTTGATTCGTTGCAATTCTTTTTCAGCGCGCTTGCGTTGGGTAATATCCAGACCTTGCGCCAACACAGTTGCAACGGATCCATCACTATGAAACGCAACAGGCGAAATGCTCCAGGAGATATAATTAATTTGAGCTGTTTTAAAATTGCGATGGGCCATTTCCCAGCCCTCAATCATCTCTCCGTTCAAAGAGCGTTGGAGAATACTTGCCTTGCGTTCCAACTCATTCGATTGCGAAATTTCCGCCATAATATCCTGAACATCCGGCGTTTGCCCTGCATCCACCACAAACCCCATCATCCGTTCAGCCGCACGATTGAATTTGGTCATTCTGCCCTGCTCATCCCAAACAATAATTGGAGAAGGAGCCAAATCAATTAAATTGGTCAAATAACGTTCATTTTCATGAATGGTTGCAACCATATTGCCAACCACATCACCCAAACGGTTAAATTCCTGTACAGGCCCCGCTTGAAAACGCGCTGCCCGATCACCTTTATTGACTTGATCGACATAAGCCGTTAGTCGCAAAGTACTATTGCGCATTAAGCGACGGATCATATAGGCAATGCATAAGGCCGTAATTAATGCCCCGATGATCAGTAAGAGACCACTCATGCGATATTCCTGCATCAGGTCTACCGCCGTATCACGTCGCATAAACGTAATAACATTCAACTTCCCGCCGCCATTTACACCAATATTAATATCTTGGGATGCACCAACATAATCACCAACTTTAATAATATCGTTATTGGCTTTCTTGGCTAAAGACAGAACCTGAGTATCATCCATATCTTGACCCAAAGGATCGCTACCGGCCTTTACCAAAATGCGCGTCTCATTTGTCAGATACAATCGGGCAACATCTGCAGCGGCCATCAAACGTTTTGAAAATTGGATATTCTCCGTCAGGGCAAAGGCGACATATGCCGCCCCTATGACCTGCCCATATACTCCCTCAATCAAGGGAACGCTGTAAACCAATGCCATTTTTTGTGATGAAACATCCAGTTCGACCAGCGACCATTTTTGAAAAACACGCGGTGCATTTTGATAGATGTGACCTGTCAATTTACTTAAGGGACTCAGCAAAGAGCTGGCATCCCCGATAACCGCACCTTGTTGATTGGTAATAATCAGAACATCCAAATCCCGCATTTCATCCGATTGCATCACATCAAACAGAAAATTATCCACATCAGATCTTGCGCTGTCTCCAACCGCCTGAATAAGAGGCTGTAAATCTGATAACAAGGAAAGACGTGCAGCTATTTGAGAGAGCTTCTCATTGAGGTTCAGTTGAACAATACGATGACGATAATCAAAGGATTGACGGATCTCATGATCGACCAATCGTTGCGCCGACAAGTAACTGGAAACCCCAAAGAGAGCGGAGACACTCAACACCCCACCAAAGGAGAGGGCCAAGATAAATGTGCTCAGGCGAAAACCTTTGTTATTATTATCGTTTTCGTTCATTTTTTATTTTTGTCCGTCAAAGGTCACAACTTGATCGGTTTTTGTGCGCCAATGGTCTGAATATCGAAAAGCGCGGTTTCTCAGTTCTTTCAGATAGTAAGCGTCGACACCTTTCTCAATCAAAATCATATCTCCGGAATAAATTACCGGCACCAAGTTTGATTTTCCATTTTGATCCAGCGCAATCGCATCCGCCATGGCAACCCCGTTATCATCGTTCATACGCATAACAGTGAAGTCCATTTCCCCTTTTAAAATTGCCTGTAATTCGGCGTCACCGCCGCCCCAGCCGTTAACAACAAGATCATCCAATCGCCCGATTTCCTTAGCCGCATCAATAATTCCAAGAGCAATATCCGTCGAACAAGCAAAAATATAAGGAAGGGTTTTATGCTTTTGCAATGTCTTAAGGGCGGCAAGCCGTGACTTTTCTCGATTAAAACCCAAATAAAAAGAATCAACGACTTTTGCCGCAGAACGTGCTTCGCTTTCTACCTGAAATGTCCCCCCGCGCATCGCACTCACGTACCCTTGCGTACCATAAAACATGGCATATTCCGTCTGAGGTGGAAACATTTTCACAAATTTTTCGCTTAACAAACTACTACCCAATGCATGGTCGAAACCAACATACAAGAAGGGTTGTTGATCTCCCCATGCCCGAACAGGCGTCGTAATATTTTGCAAAATCAACTTGGGGCGGCCGCGCGTCATAATACGTTCAATAATGGAACGATGACGAAAAGCATCCAATGTAAAAACTAAATAATCGGGGTCCGTTTCCAAAGCTTGCGCGATATGTTTTTCCTGTAAACGGACATCGACACCCGGTTCCGTAAAGTTAGGATAAATTTCATACGGTAAATTATGTTCACGCAATCGTGCTTCCAACGACGAAACACTGCGCCACCAATAATCGCTGACCTGTTTGCCCGGATAAACAACCGCGATTTTGACACGTTCTTTTAAACCTTGCACAGGTACAGCAGCCGCACGCACCATTGCAGAAAATGTTGCCGCCTTTTGCCGTTGTTCCGGATGCAAAGACATATATTCTTTATACGTCCAATAGCCGGTTCCTTCGGTTTGTGCCGATAGGTCACCACTAAAAAACAGAAGAGCAACCAACCATAAAACACGCCTCATTTCTCCGCTCCCTCAAATTGCGAATACGAGCTGCGTTATTCCTTCCCCTTAGGATTTTACAACCCTTGACGAAGTATAACTGTAAATATCATTGCAGGCAGGCACTTTTTTATTAAAATGTTACAATAACTTGTTGTAGCCGTAACGCCGGATGTTCCAATGACAGAAAATACAGGCACGATCAAACAGGCTTGGGGCACAAAGCGTGCACGCCAGGGAACATGGGCACTGGCGCTCTGTACCTATGTCCTCTTACTCTGTTTAGGCAGCTACCTGCGCCTTCAGGAACAGGACCTTCGACAAAATAACATCATACAAAGCGCACGCATGCTTGCCTCAACTGTTCTTAGTACCGGTGGGGAAAGTAACGATATTTTACTCCGCGTGAGTGACTTGTTGAATGTGAACAGTGTCTTAGGCGTTAGATTGTTACAAGGTGCTGACAGTCCCTTAAGTGTCGGGGAAACCCAAAATAATTTCCCGCCACAAGGCACATCCCAAAACGTTTTGGTACAATGGGACGACCTGTTCGAAAAAGCCGACATCGCCTTACGTTTGGATAATAATCTGCCTTATGATTGGCTTGTTCTCAGACTAGATGGTGCCCGACTGAGCCCGCCATCACATTGGGGTACATTACTAAATTGGGTCGTGGCCCCCATTTTTGCCGGCCTGATTGCCTTTTTGAATTTATGGTTATGGGGCAAAATGCACCTACGTCCAATGCAGGCCATTCAAAGCTATTTACAAGAACATAGCGGAAAACTGGCGAGTACCCCGTTACCGCAGGATTTAACAAAAGGCGAAGACCAGGTCTCTTTATTGGCACGTCAGATTGAGGCCATGCGCGTTGAAGTCAGCGAAGCAAAAGCAAAATCGGATTTTCAAGCACGTTTCCTGCATGAAACCCCTTATGCGTTGCTACGTTGTTCCGTAAATCGCAAGGTTCTCTATGCCAACAGTGCTGCACGTTCTCAACAGGCCCTATTTGGTGATGACAGTAAAGAATTTGTCGCTCCTGCCCTTTCTGAATTGGTGCGCAAAGCGTTTTATGAGTCCAAAGAAGTATTCGGCGACATCCGCAACAAAGACCATATCATCACATTTCGCGCTGTTCCTGTACTAGATGCCGGATATGTCAATCTGTACGGGGAAGCCAAACGCCATATGGATGACGATATTTAACCTTCAAGCAACTGAACCAAGGCCTCAACCGGATGCTTTGGCTTGAAGTCCCCATAACGTTTGGTCTGACATCGACAGGAAAAGCCCGTGGCAAGCATTTGATCCGGTCCGGCTTTTTCTGCCTTTTCTTTCCAGCTCATATCATAAAGCTTTTTTGATATTTCTTCATTATCGGCTTCATGGCCAAACATGCCGGACATTCCGCAACAGCCTGTTTTTTCAATCCGCAAAGACTGATTGAACGTTTTAAAAATTTCGGTCCATTGCTTCGGCGTTTCCGGCAGGGAGGTCTTTTCCGTACAATGTGCAAACAGGGCAAATTCCCCTTCTTGCACATGTGCAGGTGCGTGCCAACGGCCCGCAACCATTTGTGCATACAGCCATTCATGGAACTGAAAGACCGTATATTCGGGGCGATTGGCAAGGCGTTGATTGTATTCTTGGCGGAACATCAGGGTGACGGCGGCTTCAATCCCGACCATATCAATCCCGCACGTGGCAATATGCAGATAATAGTCGTCATTTTCTGCGGCCAGTTGGTCAAATTCCGTCAGGAATCCTTTGACATGCAACGGTTTGCCATTGGGACGATAAGGCGCCACATAGACAGTATATCCAAGCGTGGTCAACAAATCATAATGCGCCAGAACAACATTCACATCATAATGCGTGGTAAACGTATCCTGTAACAAGACAACCGACTGTGATTTTTGCGCAGGCGTTAAGGCGCGCATGGCATCCAGATCAAAAGCAGGGGCACCGCGTTGTTTAAGACCGGCCTGTACCGTTTTCCGACTGACCTTTGGTAAATCGATCAAACCAAACCCGTGACGCATAAAGGCTTTTACCGGGGCTAAGGATTGCCCCAGATTGGTCAGGGTTGCAAATCTCTGGGTAAGGGGCGCAAGTTTTTCAAGTCGGGCCACCAGCCAATCCCGCTTGGGGCGCGCATAACGTTCATGGTAGGCTTGCAGGAACTGAGCCTTCATTTCCGGGATATCGACTTTGACCGGACATTGAGTCGCGCATGTCTTACACGACAGACATGTTTTCATGGCCTCATAGACATCAATATTGAAATCCTTGCCTTCTGCCAACGCATTGGGGGTATCAGACTTGTCTGCTTCTGTGCGTAATCGCAACCATTCACGCAACAACCCGGCCCGCCCTTTGGGCGATTGGACACGATCGCGCGTTGCCTTATAACTGGGACACATGGGATCAAAAGCATCCCATGTAAAACAAGCCCCGTTCCCATTACATAACGTCGCTTTGGGATAGGCTTCTTTCAGTTTTTCATCCAAGGTACGATCAATTTGACCGCGCAAGACCGCCTCATCAATCGCCGTCAGTTCCACATCTGCCATTGTATAAGGCGTTGCGATTTTACCCGGATTAAACAGATTATAGGGATCGAACGCCGCTTTGATCTTGCGCAACTCGTCATACAGTTTGGGGCCAAAGAATTTTGGCGAATATTCCCCACGAAACCCTTTGCCATGTTCGCCCCACAACAGACCGCCATATTTTTTGGTCAGATCCGCCACACCGTCGGAGATTTCACGCAATTTGGGTTCATCCATAAGATCGGTCAAATCCAGCGTTGGTCGCACATGCAAACACCCGACATCGGCATGACCGAACATGCCGTAATCAACCCCATGGCTGTCCAGCAGACCGCGAAATTCCCGAATATAAGGGGCAAGGTTTTCCGGGGGAACGGCGGTATCTTCAACAAACGGGATCGCGCGGCGTTTACCCTGTAACGCCCCCAGCAATCCAACAGATTTTTTGCGCATTTCCCACAGGGCGGAAATCTGTGCGCCATCCGACGTTGCGCGCCAACCGGTGGCTTGCCCATCCAGTTCCGATGCTTCATCCAGAATTTTTTCAAGCTTTGCGATTTGGGCATCGACTTCGTCTTGGGAATTACCGACGAATTCGACAAAGTTCATCCCCATGACCGGAGGTTCCCCCGCAACACCGCCCAGCATATCGCCCACTTGCGTCCAGATAATATCATCTTGGGCCAGCATCATAATCTTATCGTCAACAACCTCAACCGCCGCCGGGTCGGCCTTCAGGATCAACTGCACACCTTCCAGTGCCTCGTTAAAGGTTTTATAGCGAACAGTGACCAGCCCTTTGTTTTTGGGCAATGGAATGACACGGAAAGTCAATTTCTGAGTAAAGCACAACGAACCTTCCGACCCCGCCAGTAGATAGGACAGATTGAACGTCCCATTATTATCCAGCGCATGTTGCAGGTTATACCCGGTCAAACCCCGGTTCATTTTCGGGAAGGTCTGTTCGATCAGTTCTTCGTTTTCGATAATACTTTCATACGCCTGACGATGAATATGGCCGACAATATCGTGACGTGCCATCACTTCTATCATATCATCGGCACTTAAGGGACGCGATGTCCAACTTTGCCCCCCACTGAGGACAACATCCATTTCCTCGATATAATCAGACGTTTTACCGTAAATGCGCGACCCTTTGCCGGACGCATCCGTCCCGGTCATCCCCGCCAATGTCGCGCGGGACGAAGTCGAAACTGCTGGCGGAAAGAAATAGCCTTTTTCTTTCAAAAACGCGTTTAACTGATCCAGCACAACACCGGGCTGCACCGTCACCAGTTTTTTTTCTTCATCAAACGCGATGATGTTGTTCATATGTTTAGAGGTATCAACAACCACGCCTTTATTGAGCGACTGCCCGTTGGTCCCGGTTCCGCCGCCACGCGGGGCAAATGAAATGCCGCGAAAATCGGCATGAGCCCCCAGTTCGGCAATAACATTCAAATCACCTTCACAGGCAGGATAGACAACCGCCTGCGGCATCACCTGATAAACGGAATTATCGGTCGCACTCAACAATCTGGTCGGATAATCAGCATGGATTTCGCCCTTAAAGGCCGATTTTTCCAGCGCATTTAGAAAACGCAATGTTACATCATCAAGACCACGGGCAGGTGTCAGAACCGGAAGCATCATAAATACCATTTCAATCTGATGTCATGTGGCAAAGATCGCACATAACATCGTGTTACAAGCTTGTCGTCTGCCTATGGATATACGCCGATTGGGTATTTTTTTAAACAGTAAAAAAAGCATCGGCCCTCTCGATTTTTATGAAAAAAATCTATGAGAGGGCCGACTGAGATGGCGACAGTAACGCTGAGGGGGTAAGAATAACGTCAAAGGACGCCATCTGTTCGCCTTCAGCCAACGCGTTTAGTGTGCTTGGTTCATCTCTTCTTCAGCGCTAAAAGCATTCGCCGGTAGTTCGTGTGCGATCCCTTTGTGGCAATCGATACAGGTTTGACCTGCCTCTTGTGCCTCAAGGTGACGGTTTCGCGCACGGGAGTTCTGAGCCATGACATCCATAGCCATGAAGTTATGACAGTTGCGACATTCGCGACTATCGGTTTCTTTCATGGTTTGCCAGACACGCTTGGCCATGGTCAGACGATGTCCTTCAAATTTCTCGCGTGTATCCACGGTTCCGAGAATTTTATGCAGGACTTCATTTGACGCCTGGATTTTGCGTTTCATCTTATGGATCCACGGACGCGGGACGTGACAATCCGGACAGGTTGCACGAACACCAGATGCATTGGTGTCGTGAACCGTACCCGTATATTCACGATAAACGTTTTGTTCCATCTCGTGACAAGATAGACAGAACGTTTCCGTATTCGTGACCTCAAGGGCCCAGTTGAAACTCCCCCAAAAGACAACACCGAGGATCAAGCCGACAAAGAGCAGCATGCCCGCCGATGTCGTCTTGCTTGGCCTTCTCAACAAAGCCCAGATGCGGTTGAAAAAGCCGCCTTTTTCTTCAAGTTCACTCATAATAAGTTCCCTTCAGGCTTTATTCTGAGAAAGTGTTTTCCACCAGCGGCTTCGCATCCACTTGCGGTACGTGACATTGTGTGCAGAACCAGCGACCCGGTACAACATCATCCAACGGCTGACCGGTTCGGTGATCCTGATAATGGGTCTCACTGATTTTCGGTGCGCCTTCTTTGGCGGCATACTGCCAGTTATGGCAACGCATGCACTGATTGACCTTCAGATTGATTTGATATTTTTCAATCTTGTGCGGGATCAGCGGCGGTTGCTGACGGTAATTTTGCGGAACCCGCCCGTCTTCAACCACATGATTGATTGTTGCAGCAGAGTTGGTTTCTTTCAAATCCACCTGTCCGCGTAAGCTCGTTACGTTCCCCGCAATTGCATTTGCCATAAGTAGAATGGCAACGGCAAAAACGGCGACTACTGGAATTAGGACTCGTTTCACAGTCATATCTCCTTCAAGTCTCATGCCGCCCGTTGGGTGCCGTCCTCGGCACTCCCCTCATTCGGGCGGACATCATCCAATTTATTTCTAGTTCGAAGCGAAAATTCAAAAACGTCTTCAGAGCAGACATCCAGACAGCGACCACAATTTGTGCAATCACCAGACAGGATAATCGGGCCCCGATTGTCCTTTTCCCCTTTAAGCGCGGGCGAAATGACATGAGCCTCCGGACAGACGGCATAACAGTCCATACAGTCGTTACAAGCCTTGCGTTTGGAAGCGCTGACTTTCAGGACACTGACTTTCCCCAGCAATCCATAAAAAGCGCCGACCGGACATAAGCGGGAACACCAAATGCGGTCCCCCCCAACGAGTTCGATCAAAAACAAGGCCCCTGAAACAAGTCCAACAGATGCGAATGCACCAAACACGATGGCACGATGTAACATCGTCACCGGATTGACAAATTCCCACGCAATGGTTCCGGTCAGGGCCGATGTGACAAACACAGCCCCCATGGTCCACAACGCTGTTGAACGGTCCAGACGGACACCTGTTTTTTTCCATCCCAATTTCCGACGTAACCAACTGGCCGTATCAGAAATGATATTGACGGGACACACCCAGGAACAAAAGACACGACCACCCAGTAAAAAGTAGGCAGCAGCGACAATCACAGCGCCAATAATGGCGTTTGTTTCCATGACATGCCCTGTCACAAGGGACTGCAAGAAGATGAACGGATCCGTCAGCGGCAAGACATCCAAAGTCATGCTTGACGCCAAAGTTCCCTTCACCAGCCAGAAGCCCGTCAACGGACCGACAAGGAAAACGGCAATGAACAGGATTTGAGACAACCGTCTCAGGATTAACCACTTATTCGCGGCTAACCAGCCTTTTTGTTCAACGGCGGCTGCACCGGGATTTTGCATTTTGCTCATGGCTTAAACCCCTTATAGCCGCCGGTTGCCGATTTCTCCGGGAAACCGGACGGTTCAGGATTGTAACCTCGATCAGGGAGATCGATAATCCCTTGTCCCTCAATGAGAGACTCGCCCTTATTGCCTTTTTCAACCCAGCCCCAGCGATAATGGGCACCCAGTTCGCCCAATGCGATGCGTTCGGGTAAAACACGGATAGCCGTCTTTTCCAATACGCACGCATGTTCGCATTTGCCGCAACCAGTACATTTATCACTATGTACGGTCGGGATGAAAATTGCGTGTTTCCCGGTTCGTTCGTTAGCGGAACGTTCCAGTGTAATTGCCTCATCAATCAGGGGGCAGACACGGTAACACACGTCACAGCGCAACCCCTGAAAGTTGAGACAAGTCTCATGACCAACCAACACGGCAATACCCATTTTGGCATCGTCAATATTGGTCAGTGATTTGTCCAAGGCACCTGTGGGACAAGCGACAACGCACGGTATGTCGTCACACATTTCACAAGGAATTGTGCGTGCAACAAACAGCGGTGTGCCACTCACCACAGAACTGCCCATATCGGCCAAATTCAACGTGTCGTAAGGGCAATCCCTTACACACAAACCACAGCGAACACAAGCCGACAGGAAGTCCGCTTCTGCCTTCGCACCCGGTGGACGGATAGCGTCGGCAGGAAGCTTACCTTCGGCTTCTGCAACCACTGAGCCGAGGGCCAGACCAAACAGTCCGGCACCACATACCCCTTTGGCGGCATCCCCTAAGAAGTCCCTTCTCGAGACCTTATTTTTCTTATTAGGTGTTTTCTCTGCCATGGCTCTCACCCCCCTTCAAAGGAGGACTGTTAACGTTTAAGCTTTCTCGATTTTACAAGCGCATTTTTTGAAGTCTGTTTCTTTGGACAGCGGATCAGTTGCATCCAAAGTTAACTTGTTCACAAGTGCACTTTCATCAAACCACGGAATGAAGACGAGGCCTTCCGGCACGCGGTTACGGCCACGTGTTTCCACACGAACCTGAATTTCACCACGACGCGAGGAGACTTTGACTTCTTGACCACGGCGTACGCCGCGTTTCTTGGCATCTGCCGGATGCATGAACACAACAGCAGACGGGAACGCACGGTGCAATTCAGGCACACGACGCGTCATAGAACCGGAATGCCAATGTTCCAGAACACGACCAGTACAAAGCCAAAGATCAAATTCTTGATCCGGGCTTTCCGCAGCAGGTTCAAACGGAGCAAAGATGATATTGGCTTTGCCGTCTGGCTTACCATAGAAATTCACACCCTCGCCAGCCTTCACATGCGGATCGTACCCTTCACGGAAACGCCACAATGTTTCTTTGCCGTCGATCACAGGCCAGCGGATCCCACGGGCACGGTGATACATTTCAAACGGTGCCATTTCATGGCCTTTTTTGAGGATGCCAGCAGCAGAGTTAAACAAACGGTATTCTTCAAAAAGACCTTTTTGAACGTAATAACCGAAATCCTCAGACTCTTGGTTCTCATAAATATTACCGGCATGGTCTGTGACTTTTTCAACCGGGAACTGGTTGACTTGACCATTTTCGTACAAAACTTCGTACATGGTTTTACCACGATATTCCGGCATTTTTGCCAGCAGATCTTCCGGCCAAACTTCTTCAATTTTGAAACGTTTGGCGAATTCCATCACCTGCCACAAATCAGATCGGGATTCACCCGGTGCAGCAACCTGTTGGCGCCAGAACTGGGTACGACGTTCTGCGTTCCCGTAAGCCCCTTCTTTTTCCATCCACATGGCTGTCGGCAAAATCAAATCAGCTGCCAACGCCGTTACGGTCGGATAAGGATCGGACACGGCGATAAAGTTTTCAGGGTTACGATAACCCGGATAACTTTCTTCGTTCATGTTCGGTGAGGCTTGCATGTTGTTGGTACATTGTACCCAGTAAGCATTCAGCTTACCATCTTTCAACATACGGTGCTGCAACACAGCGTGATAACCCGGTTTGCCCGGAATGGTGCCTTCCGGCAGTTTCCAGATTTTTTCGGAAAACGCGCGGTGCTTTTCATTCATAACGACCAAATCAGCAGGCAAACGGTGTGCGAACGTCCCGACTTCACGGGCTGTCCCACAAGCTGACGGCTGACCTGTCAATGAGAACGGACTGTTGCCAGGTTCTGAGATTTTACCCATCAACAGGTGGACGTTATAAAGCAGGCCGTTGACCCAAACACCACGGGTGTGCTGGTTAAAGCCCATTGTCCAATAAGACGCCACTTTACGGTTCGGATCTGCATATGCTTGAGCCAGTTGAACCAATTGGTTCTTCGGCACACCAGACAATTCAGAAGCATAATCCAATGTATATTTAGCAACAGACTGGGCATATTCTTCAAAAGAAATTTTGTTGAATTTACCTTTGCCCGGATTGGCCGCTGCTTTTTCCAGCGGATGTTCAGGGCGCAGACCGTAACCAATATCTTCGGTTGTCGCATTGAAGTTTACATGCTTATTAATGAAATCTTCATTATAAGCTTTGTTTTCAATGATATAGTTCGCAATGTAGTTCAGAATTGCCAAATCGGTTTGCGGTGTAAACACCATACCGTTATCAGCCAACTCGAAACAACGATGTTCGTAAGTAGATAACACATGCACTTCACAACCCGGCTTCGTCAGACGGGTATTGGTCAAACGTGACCACAAGATCGGGTGCATTTCCGCCATATTCGCACCCCAAAGGACGAATGTGTCGGCATGTTCCAAATCATCATAACAGCCCATCGGCTCGTCAATACCGAAGTGACGCATAAACGCACCAACGGCAGACGCCATACAGTGACGGGCATTGGGGTCAAGGTTGTTTGAACGGAAACCCGCTTTCATCAATTTGGAAGCGGCATAACCTTCAAAAATCGTCCATTGACCGGAACCGAACATCCCGACAGAAGTCGGGCCTTTCTTTTTCAGGGCTTCTTTCCATTTTTCAGCCATGATGTCGAAAGCTTCGTCCCAGCTTACAGGTTCGAAGTCGCCGTTTTTGTCAAATTTGCCATTTGTCTTACGCAGCAAAGGCTGAGTCAGACGGTCTTTACCGTACATAATTTTGGACAGGAAATAGCCCTTAATACAGTTCAAACCTTTGTTCACCGGTGCATCCGGGTCACCCTGTGTCGCAACGATACGGCCTTCACGTGTTCCGATAAGAACACCACAGCCTGTACCACAAAAACGACATGCCCCTTTATCCCAACGAATTGTATTGGGCATAGCGGCTTCGGCAGTTTTGGCGGGTAGAGAAATGCCGGCCACGGCAGCAGTCGCTGCAGCAGCATTGGCCTTCATAAATTCGCGCCTGGTCAGTTTCATGAGGAAACCCCCTCCGTTTCAAGCGAGTCTTGTGATTCAAATTGGTGATAAACGAGCGAACTGTTCATAACGCCGGGAGTGCGATCCACTTTCGTGATCATTTCCGCCGCCAAACAATCCTCGGTATCTTCGATGGTGATGACCAAACGGCCATCTTCTGTTTCGGCATGAACTTCCACGCCGTCCAGTTCGTCCAATGCAGCACGTACTGCCGCCATTTGGCCTTCGGCCACATGAGCAAGCAATCCGCAAACATTAAACGGCTTTTCCGGTGAAGGCAGAGCGCCCGGCACCGTGGCAAGTTCTTGGTCTTCAGATAAAAAACGACTGTTTACCTTCAAATCAATTTGCCCCCTCTTTATAAGACGCAGGCATCAGTGTGATCGCATCGGCCGGACAAGACGCAATACAGGCACCACAGCCCGTACAAAGATCTTTATCCAAATGCAAAGACGCCACACTACCCGGCGTCGGTCTGAAAAAAATGGCACGGGGTTCGCATTGATCGTCGCAAGCCCGACATTCAATCCCCTTCATCGCTAAACATTTCCCCTCAATTGAAATGTTCAGCGACCAGGGGGTTTCCGGATCTAAAACAACCAGTGCCCCATCGCTACAAACAACAACACAGTCACGACAAAAAGTGCATTCCCCTTTCGAGAAATCCACTTCAGCAAGCTTTGTATTGTCGATTGTCAATATACCTTCAGGACAAGCACGCACACACTCGCCGCAGCCAGTGCATTTTTTTGCGAACGCATCACCTGACACAGACCAAGGCGGACGGATAACATCCTCCCGACCGGTCAAACCAGAACGTCCGAACAAAAGTGTTCGTCTCGAAACTACATCTTTCATGGGACCCCCTCCCATTACCCAAAATTCATACTTTGGATGCAAAAAGTGGTACCACAATTCAGACTCAAAGGCAAGAAAATCAGGTACTTAAGTTATGGTACATTAGAGTTATTACATTAAGTTTTATAACGCATTAAAGGTAATAACCCTTCAAAAAACCTAGGAATTATTCCAATCGTAACGTATAAGAAATCCATGAGCAGATTAACAAAACCCGACGAAGAAAACCCCGGTTTATGGATGACAAAGCGCTATCTTTTCGCGCTTGTTGCCATTGCGATTCTTGCCACATCCGCCTTTGGCACCGTTGGCTTATTGATTGCAGAACACAAAAGCACCCTCTCTGTCGTCAATATTTCAGGGCGTCAGCGCATGCTGTCACAACGCACCGCCCTTTTTGTGGCGCAATTGGCTTCGGCACGTGACAGCGAACAACAGGAAAAATTTCGGAAAAGTTTACGACAATCCACCATGCAGCTGGAACAGGCTCATCTTGCCCTGACAGGGCGCGCCAATGCCATCAACATGTCCATCGACATGACACCTGAAGCCCGACAACGCTATTTTAAAGGAGCCTATCCTCTAAACGCCCAAATGCGCGGTTACATCAAAGTCCTGCATGATATTATTGAAATGGATGGGAAAACACTGACACCCGAACACCCGTCCGTTCAATACGTATTGGAAGTCGCCCCCGGAGAATTGGTTCATGCCCTTGACTCAATGGTGAAATTTTATCAGGAAGAAGGGGAGAAAGCTTTTGATTTTCTCAAACTTCTGGAAGCCATTTTCCTGACACTCACCCTTTTGATTTTAAGTATCGAAGCCTTTTTCATTTTCCGCCCGATGGTCCGCCATGTTTCCACACAAATGAGACGGATCAGGGCCTTCTCTCTCCATTTGTTGCCCAACGCACACAGCAATTGGAAGAAGCCCGTAAATCTGCAGAACAGGCAAACGAAGCCAAATCCAAGTTTTTGGCGGCAGCCGGCCATGATCTCAAGCAACCATTAGAAGCCATCGGCATGTTTTCCGGCATGTTGGAACGCCGCATGCCGGATGAACGTAGCGCCGCCATCATGAAAGACATGCATGATGCCCAACGTTCCATGCGCAGCCTGCTCGACTCGATCCTGTCTCTGTCAAAACTGGAAGCCGGGGTCATTCAACCCAACCCTTGTACATTCGAAGTTCAACCCCTGCTTGATCAACTCACTCGCCAATATCGCGCCCTTGCCCAAAACAAAGGATTGGAGTTTCGTGTCGTTCCTTCACAAAAAGTCCTTTATACGGACCCCTTATTACTGGAACGAATTTTACGCAATTTTCTCTCCAACGCTGTTCGCTATACCAAAGAAGGACGGATTCTTCTCGGCTGTCGCACAACCAAAGACGGGCTATGCATTGAAGTGTGGGATACAGGATACGGGATACCAAGCGAGGGAATGGAAAATATTTTTACCGAATTTTCACAATTAGACGACCCTGAACGAGATCGAAGCGAAGGCATTGGACTGGGGCTCGCTATCGTCAAACGTCTGGCCTATTTATTAAAGCTTGAAATCTCATGCAGTTCGATTGTTGGCAGAGGTTCTAAATTTGCAGTTGTTTTTCCGCCCGAGCAGTTTTAGTCTACAGAATATTAGATAGCTAAAATGATAACAAAGCTAAGGAACCTGCGATGGACTTTCAACAAAAATGGATGGATGCCGCCCAAACCCGTTTGTCCTTTATCCTTGATGGCAAATTGGTTTTCGGAAAATTCGAGGAATTACAAAGCCTTGTGTTCGAATTAAAGAAAACCCCGCCCAAGCATATTACGTTTGACTTAACCAACGTTGATATGATCGACAGTTCCGGGCTTGGTCTGTTAATTATTGCCAATGAACTAACCGGCGAACAACATAACGTCACCTTGATAAACCCAAACCCACAAGTGCGTCACTTGTTTGACATTTGCGAAATTGACAAGCTTATGGTTATCGAAGGCTAATAAAAAAGATAGATCTGTGTTGTCGGTAAAACGAAGGCTTATTTGCCGACAACACTTTGGAATTTCAAAACCGCTTGGGTACGGTTTTCTACATCAAGTGCACGCAAAATTGCCGTGACATGGCTTTTAACGGTACTTAAGTTCAAATCTAACCGTTCGCCGATTTCCTGATTGGAAAGACCTTCTGCCAACAGGGCAAGAACTTCACGTTGACGTCGGGTCAGGTCGGGGAAAATTTCCTTTGTCAGCAAACGCCCCTTTAGGCCCTGATCCTCAGCCTCATTACTGTGACGCTCTGTTGTCAATCCCCCTAAAACCGGTGGCACGTACGACCCACCAGATAAGACAAGTTTCAAGATTGTGGCAATCAACCCATCATCTGTTGTTTTAGGGATATAGGCGCGCACACCCGCAGCCAGCACGGCGCGCATTTCATCTGGGTCTTCCGAAACGGTAAAGACACAAACCGGTGTCGGGGCAACCCGTTCAACCACCCGACCAATCGCCTGTCCGCTTCCGTCCATACCCGGCATGCGCAAGTCCAACATCACCAGATCAAACCCATCCGGGTTACTATCCAAAGCAGCAAAAATATCACTATTGTTGCGGGCTTCCACAACAACCAGATCGGGCGTAAGTTCGGATAGAACATATTTCAACGCCGTACGAACGATGGAATGATCGTCAGCCAATAGCACTTTCACGACAGGTACCTTTTTTTGCGTAGAGTGGTTTCCTATCGCTACATTTAGCACTACTCATATAGTATAGGAAAGCATTTCTCATACCAAAGGGACATGTTTTTTTAATTTATTGAAACTCAAAACTAATCCAAAGTAGGAATTAAAATGGATTTGAGGTAACTATTTCCGGTGTACTTTTCGTCCAACAGCTAAAGTCTTCAGGATCAAACAGTACCAGATTTTGTAAAAACATCGTCGTGCAGGTTTCCCACGAAAAATCCAGCGCATATTCACGACAGCCGTCACGGTCAATTTCCAAAGCGGCAAGACAGGCTTTTTGCAAATCATAATCCAGACAACCGACTGGCGCACGACCAATCACATCACGCGGGCCTGTTACCGGATAAGCCGCCACCGGTACACCACAGGCTAAAGCTTCCAATATCACAAGGCCGAACGTATCGGTTAGACTGGGAAAAACAAAGACATCGGCAGAAGCATAATGCCGCGCCAGCTCTTCACCTTCTTTCATACCTGTAAAATGCACATCATGATAGCGGGCTTTCAATTGATCCAACTGCGGACCGCCACCTACCACGACCTTGCTGCCAGGTAAGTCAAGATCAAGAAAAGCCTCGATATTTTTTTCAATCGCCACCCGCCCGACATACATAAAAATCGGCCCTTCCAGATGGTCAAACATTTTTTCCGCACGCGGCATAAACACATCGGTATTGATCCCGCGCGTCCAGGTCACGACATTTTCAAACCCCTGTTCACGTAATTCATCACGCAAAGATTTCGTCGCCGTCATTATCGCCTGACTGGGGCGATGAAACCATTTCATGATCTGATTGGTATAACGCGCCGGAATGTTTGTTCGCGCCTCGACATATTCGGGAAAGCGGGTGTGAAATGCGGTTGTGAAAGGGATTTTATAGCGAACGCAGAATTTACGGGCGGCTATGCCCAAGGGACCTTCCGTCGAAATATGAATCGCAGTGGGTCGAAATTCCCGGATCAAACGGGACATTTTTCGGGCAGGAAAAAGCGAAAGGCGAATTTCCGGATAAGACGGGCAAGGAATTGTGCGAAATTCCTGTGGGGAAATCAACCGGATGTCGATGCCTTGGATTTGAAGATGTTTAATAAGGGACTGATGCGTTCTAACAACGCCATTGATTTGCGGGAGCCACGCATCTGTGACGATGAGGAGACGCATAATTTTTCCTCTATTTCTTTTTTAATATAGGACGGTGGACCCATCCAATAAATAATTTCCAAACGCCCGTCAGCATGTTCAACCAAGGCGGAACAACTCTCTACCCAATCACCGTCGTTGCAATATAAAACACCATCAATATCGCGAATTTCCGGGTGATGGATATGTCCGCACACAATGCCGTCAATATCTCGCTTGCGAGCAACTTCTGCCAAGGCCGTTTCAAAATCAGCAATAAATTGTACGGCATTTTTGACCTTGAATTTCAAATAGGCAGATAACGACCAGTAGCCATAACCAAATCTCGCCCGGACCCAGTTGAAATAATCATTTATCTTTAAGGCAAAGCCGTAAGCACCATCGCCTAAGACAGCCAACCATTTGGCATATTTCACCACAACATCAAATTCATCCCCATGAATGACCAGTAATTTTTTACCATCTGCTGTTTCATGAACCATTTCATCATGGACCTGAATATCACCGAAATCATGTTCAACATAAGGACGGATAAACGCATCATGGTTGCCGGGGATAAAAACAACATTCGTGCCTTTACGCGCTTTCCGCAGGATTTTTTGCACCACATCATTATGACTTTGTGGCCAATACCAAGACCGGCGTAAGCGCCAGCCATCCACGATATCACCAACCAGATACAAGTTTTCCGACTCTGTTTGTTTGAGGAAATCCAGCAAATAGTCCGCTTTGCATCCTGCCGTCCCCAAATGAATATCGGAGATGAAAATCGATCTGTATTTTTTCGGATTTACACCAGCATCCATCTGTCCCGCCACATTTTCCATTTCGGCAACAAAACCGCATTAAAAGCGAAATACTTTCTTGTCACCTTTTGTACCTGCGAAGGCTTGCAGCTTTGTGACCACATTTTGAATCTTTTATTGCAGGGGTAGACTCCACTATGGCCATTCACGACCAACGCATTAAAGTTATCCATAATCCGGTTGCTGGTGGTAGAAACCGCAAAAGGTTGCGAATTGCCTTACAAGCCCTGCGAAAACACGCCTCTAAAGTCAAAGTCAGCCCGACCAAATATGCTGGACATGGCATTAAACGCGCCGATAAAGCCATCAATCGAAAACCGGATAAAATCCCTTATGACATTATTTGTGCCGCAGGCGGGGACGGCACCATCGCCGAAGTCGCCAATGGGATGCGGGGAAGTGATTGCCCCTTGCTTGTCCTGCCATTGGGCACGGCCAATGTCTTTGCCCGGGAACTGGGCCTTGGTACATCCATGCGCAAAATTGCCGCGATGGTGGAAACATTGCACCCCAAACAGGTCTATCCCGGATTAATGGGGGATAAGCGCTTTATTATGATGGTCGGGGTCGGGATCGACTCATTGTCCGTTGCCTCACTGGAAACCAGTTTAAAAAGACGGATCGGCGGGGCGGCTTATGTCGTCGCCGCCCTCAAGGCCATCAAACGCATGAAAGAATTGGACCTGAACGTCAGCGTTGATGGGGCAAGTTATGAAACAGCCAACGTTATCGTGACAAACGGGCGTCTTTACGGCGGTCCCTTCACCCTATCCCCGAATGCCGCATTGGAAGAACCTGTTTTTCATGTGGTCATGCTCCATAAAAAGGGGCTTTGGGCCGCTTTGCGTTATGGATTGGCCTTGGCAATGGGACGCCTGCCCTACTTAAAAGACGTCACCATCACCAAAGGCACGCATGTGCGTATTGAAAGCAAAAATGCCCTGCCGGTTCAGGCTGATGGGGATTATGTCGGCATGCTTCCTGTTGATATTCGTGTTGATCGTCTTCCCTTGACCGTACTGGCCCCTAGAACCCATACATCTGAGGCAACAGAAAGCTGAAAATCACCCATAACAATAAAGTCAAAGGCAAACCAACACGCACAAAATCTGTAAACTCATAGCCCCCGGCGCTCATCACCAACAAATTGGTTTTGTAAGCCATTGGTGTGACAAAACTCAAATTTGCACCAAACAAAACGGCTAAAATAAAAGGTTCCGCAGGTAAACCAAGTTGTTGGGCAATATTAATTGCAATCGGCGTTCCAATAACTGCCGCCGCGTTGTTAGAAACAATATTGGTCAATATTGCCATCACCAACATCAGACCTGCCAAAATAAACGGCGGTGAACTGCCTGCACTAAGCGCCAAAAAGACTTTAGCCATGAAATCCGCACCACCAGTTTGCAACAACGCACTGCCCAAGGCCAAACTGGCAACAACAATCAAAATCACCCGCGTGTTCAACGCGTGTGCCGCATCCTGCCATGTCATGCAACGGCTTATCAACATCAATAAAATGCCGCAAACGGCACTAATTGCAATCGGCATCAGGCCAAAGGCGGCGGCAGCCACAACCCCCAGCATAATCACTGTTGCAATCGGTGCACGGCTTGTACGCGGCAAATCACTGGTGGCATCCAATACCAAAACATGCCCGCTTTTTTTCAGTTCTGCCAATTTTTCCTGCGTGCCCTGAACCAGTAAAACATCCCCGGTGCGCAAGATCATATTGCCAATATCATCTTGCAAAACCTGTGTTTTATGTCCCGGTCTATGCAGGGCCAAAATCACCAACTGATAGCGATCAGCAAAACGAATATCGGATAAAACCGCACCCTGTAACGAGGATCCTTGCGTGACAACAACTTCCGCAATTTGCTGACCTTCCGCGCGTAACGGATTATCCTCATCAATAGGGGAATCATCATCACGATAAAGGCTCATCCCCAACACTTCTTCAAAATCTTTCAGATTGTCCGGTGTATCACGTACCGCCAAACGATCACCTGCGCGCAATAGGGCATCCGGTAAGGGGCGGACAACTTTGTCCTCATCACGCAAAATCTCCAAGACCTGCAACTTGTTACCTGACTTTTCCCGCACGTCGGAAAATGTTTTTCCTGCGGCAAAACCATCTTCTTCCACATGTAAGTGCGCTTCAAAAATGCGCGGGGAGAAATCACCCAGGGGCGTTTCGCGTTTCGGTAAAATACGCGGGGCAACCAACCACAAAAACAAAATCGCAACTCCGCCCGCAATAACAGCCGGAACAACAAAATCGAACATCCCAAAATGAATATTACCCACATCATTGGCGACTGATACCACCAACAAGTTGGTTGATGTGCCGATTGTCGTACTCATCCCGCCGATTAACGTCGCAAATCCCATCGGCATCAACATACCCGACGGCGATTTGCCTGTACGGTGCCCAATACTGATTAAGATCGGTAATAACAAAACCACAATCGGCACATTATTCACAAAAGCACTACACACCGCACTAATCAGTAAAGTCAGCAGAAGCGATAGCGACGGACTGACATTCCATACCTTTGCTAAAAAACGCCCCAATGGTTCCAACGCACCAGTGCGTACAAGACCCTGTCCAACAATCATCAGCGCACATACAGCAATCAACGCCTCATGCCCAAACCCTTTGAAGAAGTCAATCGCGTGTAAACGTTCGCCTTCCACATAATAGGGATAGACTTCAAACCCGACGAGAAGGATTGTCAAAACAGCCAAGCTTGATGTTTCAAGCGCAACCCTCTCGCGAGTAAATAAAATGAGCGCGCAGACCATCAATATGAGAACAAACATCCCATGCATATCCGGTAAACTGACCGATGCCATTAAAAAGCTCCTCGTTTTTTGTCTTGCCATTTTTCAAGGTCGTTCAACGTATCAATATCATTTAAAACATCAACAAAGCCGACCTTGGCTGTTTTCAGGTTTCCCAAACAATCCTGCAATGTTTCCGGATGTGACCAACGCACTTTCTTGTGATAGGGATTGACCTTTGCCCCATGGCGTTTCAAACCAACCAGCCAAAACCCGCCATCTACGCATGGACCGAACACAACATCTTTATGTCCCAACAGACAAAAAGCTTTTCGAATATGGGCGGCGCGCATATCTGGAATATCAGTTCCCACAACAATAAATGGCCCCGGTGGTAATGTTTGGGTCGGTCGCCACATACGGGCACCCAAATCACCACTCCCCTGTTTCATCCATTTTACACGTTGAAAAGGGAAACACCGTCTGGGCTCATCATCGGGGCTGATCGCCAACCAGGTTGTCCAGCTTTTGTCCGCCGACAACCTTTTTGTAATGCACGATAACATACGGCGATAAAAAACCCATGCGGGCACTCTGCCGATATCGCGCCCCAACCGGGTTTTCACCCGCCCAATACGAGGGTTCTTGGCAAAGATGATTAAATGTTTCTGCACGAGGCGCGCTTACTCATATAATTTCACAATTGTATGAGGCGATAATCCCAAGAAATATAGACTTAAACAAGCGGCATTTTTTAACATACGTCGCCCATAGCCATTTTCTTGATATTTCACAGCCGATGTGACAGCCAAACTCGACAAGGGATATAAATGCTTTTTCCCAATCCGACGAACAAGATCAACATCTTCCATCAGTGGCATATCACGAAATCCACCAATTCGATCATAATGATCACGAGAAATCAGCAGACCTTGATCCCCATAAGGCAGACCCAACACACGGCTACGCCATGCAACAACCTTTTCCAGACGCCGGGCCGATGTCGTTTGATCATCCAAAGCAAATGAAAAATACCCAGCCCGATGGCTACCGCTCGATTGTGCAATAAATGCACAGACATCTCTTCCCCACGCCGCTTGAAGGGCCGTATCGCTATGTAAAAATAACAGCCAATCCCCGGATGCCTGCGCCGCCCCAAAACGAAGCTGCGTTCCACGGCCCTTGGGGCACGACACCACCTGATCAGCATAACGTCTGGCAATCTCGACCGTTTCGTCACACGACCCACCATCCACCACAATAATTTCACGGGCATAAGGTGGCGGCACCAGTGTTTGGAGTGTTTTTTCCAGACCAGCTGCACTGTTATAGGTTGGGATGACAATACTAAGCATGCTACATCATAAGGCAGTTTGACATGAATGTAGTTTACAAAATTACATTTTATTGACTGTGCGCTTAAACACACCTGAGAAAAAAATGCCTGATTTCAACCTCGAAAACCAACATGCCGGCCTTGTCTGCGGCGTAGATGAAGCCGGGCGCGGCCCTTGGGCCGGTCCTGTTACCGCCGCCTGTGTTCTTTTCAATCAAGAGACGTTATCCCCCGATCTCGCACAGGCCTTAAACGATTCAAAAAAGCTCTCCCCAAAAAAACGCGAAAGCCTAATCGATCGGATTAAGGCAGAAAGCATCTGGGCTGTTGGCGAAGCAAGTGTCGAAGAAATTGATACCCTCAATATCCTTCAAGCCACATACCTTGCCATGACTAGGGCAGTTGACAACTTGCCCCAAAAACCTGATTTCATCCTCATTGACGGGAATAAAATTCCACCGGCCCTTGATATTCCCGCCCAAGCCATTGTGAAAGGGGATGGCCTATCCTGTTCAATCGCAGCCGCCTCCATCATCGCCAAAGTAACACGGGACCGTCAAATGGCGGAACTCGCAAAAGAGTACCCCTATTATGGTTGGGAAAAAAACGCAGGTTACGGTGTCAAATTGCATCAGGAAGGCCTTGCCCATCACGGGGTCAGCCCCCATCACCGCAAAAGTTTCAAACCTATAAAAGCAATTTTAGGAATAGATTAAAGTGACAATACGCGGCTATATCGCCACCAGTGCCGACGGTTTTATTGCAGACCAAAACGGGCAAGTAGACTGGCTCACACCTTTTCAAGATGTGGATTTTGGCTACAACGCATTCATCAGCCAAATCAAGACCGTGGTGATGGGACGAAAAACGTACGAGCACTCATTGGAACTAGCTCACGGCTGGCCTTATCCGGAGCAACAAGGCATTGTCCTGACCTCCACCCCCATCCATAACCCGCCTGCACAAGTCAGCGCCTGGCATAACAACATTGAAAAACTGGTCGAACATCTGCGTACACAGATTTCCGGGGATTGCTGGATTGTGGGGGGCGCACAACTTCAAACCCGCCTCATTGAATTAGGTGCCCTGGATCGTCTGGAACTTTTTATTATTCCTGTTTTTTTAGGAAGTGGCATACCGCTTTATCGATCCACTGAAGGGCAGCAAACTTTTGAGTTACAAGAGACACAAACGTTTGATCGCGGAATTGTCAAACTGGACTACCGTTTGAAAAAATAAGCCCCCGTCATGGAGACGGAGGCTCATTCTTTGATCAATGCCCAATAATCTGGCTTAAGAACTCTTGTGTACGTTCTTCTTGTGGATTGTTGAAGAACTCGTGAGGTTCGTTTTCTTCGACGATCTGTCCGTCTGCCATGAAGATTACGCGATCAGCAACTGTTTTGGCAAAGCCCATTTCGTGTGTCACACACAGCATGGTCATGCCTTCTTCGGCCAGTTGCACCATCGTATCCAGCACTTCCTTGATCATTTCAGGATCAAGCGCCGAGGTCGGTTCGTCAAACAGCATGATTTTCGGCTGCATGCACAAAGATCGGGCAATCGCCACACGTTGTTGTTGACCACCGGAAAGCTGACCCGGATATTTAAGGGCTTGTTCCGGGATCTTGACCCGCTCCAGATAATGCATGGCACGCGCTTCGGCTTCGGCGCGCGGTTCCTTGCGCACCCACATCGGCGCCAGTACACAGTTTTCCAGAATGGTCAAATGCGGAAAAAGATTAAAATGTTGGAAGCACATCCCCACCTCGCGGCGGATCTTGTCGATATTTTTAAGATCATTGGTCAGTTCCACACCATCGACGATGATCTGGCCCTGCTGGTGTTCTTCCAAACGGTTGATACAGCGGATCATTGTGGACTTACCGGAACCGGAAGGCCCACAAATTACGATCCGTTCGCCCTTATGGACGTTCAGGTTAATATCGCGCAAAACATGAAAATCGCCATACCATTTGTTCATATTGATCAATTGGATTACGTCTTCCTGTGCGACTTCGTGCTCCAGATTATGACCGGCACGCAATTGCGCCTCTGTCACTGTATCTGTAATTGCATCGGGATCTCTTGTCATTTTATCCTCTTAGCGTTTGTGTCCGGTGTGTAGTTTGCGCTCCAAAGCTTGGCTGTAACGAGACATCCCGAAACAGAAAACCCAGAAACAGAACGCTGCAAAAATGTACCCTTCGGTCGATACGCCACGCCACGCGGGGTCGGTAATCATGGCTTGAACCGTCGCCAGAATATCCAGCAAACCGATAATCAAAACCAGGGTCGTATCTTTAAACAGGGCGATGAATGTATTGACGATACCGGGGATGACCAGCTTCAACGCTTGGGGCAAAATAATCAGCCCCATCGAACGCCAATAGCCCAACCCCAGCGAGGCGGCGGCCTCGAACTGGCCTTTCGGAATGGCTTGCAAGCCACCGCGTATCACTTCTGCCATATAGGCAGACTGGAACAGAGTAATCCCGATCAAGGCGCGCATCAGTTTTTCAAAGTCCCAGCCTTCCGGCAAGAACAAAGGCAACATCACAGACGCCATAAACAGAACCGAGATCAACGGCACACCGCGCCACAGTTCAATAAAGACCACACAGACCATCTTGACCATCGGCATTTCCGAACGCCGCCCCAAGGCCAGAACGATCCCGAATGGCAAGGCCGCCACAATCCCGACATAGGACAGAACTAATGTCAGCATCAAGCCGCCCCATTTGTGGGTTTCCACAGGGTTGAGGCCAAAAGCACCGCCCAGCAACAAGATACCGACGATAATCGGAAGAACTGTCAAACCGGCAAGACCGAGCCATTTTTTAATCTGCCCGGAAACTTGAGCGAAAAATTGCGGCATAACCACAATCGCCAACAATAGAAAAGCCAAATCCACACGCCATCTTTCCGCATCAGGGTAGAAGCCGTAGGTGAAGAAGCCAAGACGTGTTTTGATAAAGACCCAGCACGCGCCTTCACCTGTACAGGCTTTGGGGTCATTTCCCGCAAAGTTCGCACTGATAAAGACCCAGTCAATAATCGGCGGCACAATCTGGATCAACAGATAAAGAGCCACCAGGCTCAGCACCGCATGAAACGGTGACGATAAAAGATTTTGACGCACCCATGCAATTGGACCTGTTGTGGAAACAGGGGGTGGGAGCGCTTCTTTTTCAACGAATTTACCCATTTTAACGCTCCTTCAACGACATGGCTTTGTTGTACCAGTTCATCACAAACGACAGCGTCAAACTGATCGTCAGATAAACTGCCATTGTCATAGCGACAATCTCAACGGCTTGACCGGTCTGGTTTAATGTCGTGCCCATAAAGACGGACACAATATCGGGATAACCGATCGCTGTGGCCAAGGAAGAGTTCTTGGCAAGGTTGAGATACTGGCTGGTCAAAGGCGGAATAATCACCCGCATCGCCTGCGGGATAATGATTTCACGCAAGGTCACACTACGACGCAAGCCCAACGATTCAGCCGCTTCTGTTTGTCCATGTGGGACAGCCAAAATACCGGCACGCACGATCTCGGCAATAAAGGCCGCCGTATAAGTCGATAAAGCCAGCAGAAGAGCAATAAATTCAGGGATAACCTGAACACCGCCTTTGAAGTTAAAGCCTTTCAAGGCGGGAAGTTCCCACGTGAGCGGGGCGCCAAGCACCACAAAAACGATCAAGGGCAAACCGATAATTAAACCAACACCGGTCCAAAATGCGGGAAACTGTTCCCCTGTCGCCTCTTGACGTTTGCGCGACCAGCGAGCAATCGCGATGGTCGCAATAAGGGCAATCAACAAGGCGATCAGTACGGCAGAGAAGCCCTCTCCTGCAACAGGTGCCGGTACATAAAGACCACGATTGTTAATAAAAAATGTTTCGGCCAGACCCAAGCTTTGGCGCGGACCGGGCAGCGGTTGCAAGACCGCAAAATACCAAAAGAAAATTTGCAGCAACAAAGGAATATTGCGCAAGGTTTCCACATAAACAGTGGCAATTTTCGCGATTAACCAGTTCTTGGATAGGCGAGCCACGCCCATAACGAAGCCCAAAAGAGTAGCAAAAATGATTCCGATAAAGGAAACCAAAACCGTATTCAGCAGACCAACGATGAACGTTCGCCCATAGGTATGAGACGCGTCATACGGCACGAGACTCATTAAAATTTCAAAGCCGGCAGGGTTACTTAAAAAATCAAAGCCCGTCGTAATGCCTCGGCTTTCCATGTTGTGCAGGGTGTTCTGGAAAATTGTCCAGCCCAACCAAATCAGGAAAGCAAACAACAGCGATTGAAAAACAACCGCGCGAACACGCGGATCATACAGCGCCGAGGAACTCTTTTTGGGCTTGGTGGCGTTGTCGTTCTTTGTTTGCGACATATGCACACTCCAAACTCTTAAAAAAAGAAAAAGTGAGTGTGTTAGCCGAGGAAATCTCCGCAGAAAACACACTCACCCATATATCAACTACCGTCTGATCTTAGCGGACCGGCGGAGCGTACTGCAGACCACCTTTAGACCACAACGCATTCAAACCACGAGAGATTTGCAGCGGTGTGTTCGGGCCGACGTTACGATCAAACATTTCGCCGTAGTTGCCGACCTGTTTCACAGCATCAAACGCCCAGTTTGCGCCCAAGCCAAGCTTAGCACCCGCATCACCGCTTGTGCCAACAAGACGTTGTACGGACGGGTTTTCGCTTTTCATTGCCGCATCGACGTTGGCAGAGGTCAAACCCATTTCTTCAGCGTTGATTTGCGCAAACAAGGTCCATTTAACAATGTTAAACCACTGATCGTCGCCTTGGCGAACAACCGGGCCAAGCGGTTCTTTGGAAATAACTTCCGGCAAAACAACCGCTTTGCTCGGGTCATCCAATTTAGAACGCAACGCGTACAACTGCGATTGGTCAGAGGTCAAAATATCGCAACGACCCGCCGCAAACCCTTGAATAGTCTGGTCTGCCGTATCATAAACAACCGGGCTGAATTTCATACCGTTGAGGCGGAAATAATCGGCAAGGTTCAATTCTGTTGTGGTCCCTGCCTGAATACAAACGGACGCGCCGTCCAGTTCCAATGCAGATTTCACACCCAGTTCTTTTTGAACAAGGAAGCCTTGACCATCATAATAGTTCACGCCCGTGAAGTTCAGACCCAAAGAGGTGTCACGTGTGTGTGTCCATGTGGTGTTACGAGACAGCATGTCAATTTCGCCAGACTGCAACGCAGTGAAACGTTCTTTCGCGGTCAGCGGAATGAATTTCGTTTTGTTGGCATCACCCAGAACGGCAGCAGCAACAGCGCGGCACGTATCCACATCAAGACCTGTCCAGTTCCCTTTTTCATCAGGCAGAGAGAAGCCCGGAAGACCGGCAGAAACGCCACACAGCAATTCGCCGCGTGCTTTTACCGTATCAAGGGTGCTAGCCGCCATTGCTGCAGTCGCTGTAACAGCTGTGACAACAAATGCGCCCGTCAGGACAGACAAAGTTTTTTTCATAGTTTAATTCTCCCGTGAATTCTAAAAAATGCTCCGGCCGTCAGTTTTTTAATCGCACTTTCCAAAAAAACCGACATTCAAAGCTCCCTAACAATTAGTTACTTTTTATTTAGCCAGAACATCTACCAAAAGAGCCCGAAAAACCGGCCTCTTCCATGATTTTCTTTTTGCACATGCGAAAAAACATTCGTTGTTTCTCATGCACATATCGAAGCTTTACCCTTAATTTACCTCTTTGCAAGACCAAATTCCGGAATAAGTCGTTTTTTTTACCATGTGTTCAAAATTTATGCGTAATAGTGGGTATATATTCACCATGGCGCATATTAATTGTGCATTCCAAGAGTTGGCATACATTATTTCTTGGCATTCCCTTAAAAGACATGGCAAAAGAGTCTCTGATTTTTCTTTCAGGCAGGAGTAATTTAAACATGTCAGAGACTATCATCGGCATCATGGGCGGCAGCGGAATCTATGAAATTGACGGGCTGGAAAACACCCGTTGGACAAAAATCGACTCGCCCTTTGGCACAGTTTCAGATGAGATCCTCTTTGGTGAACTTGACGGCGTTCAAATGCGTTTCCTGCCCCGTCACGGACGCGGTCACCGCATTTCCCCATCCGAAGTCAACTACCGGGCCAATATTGATGCGATGAAACGTGCCGGTGTGACAGATATCGTTTCGGTTTCTGCCTGTGGATCACTAAAAGAAGAACTACCGCCGGGACATTTTGTGCTGGCTGATGATTATATCGATCGCACCTTTGCCCGTGAAAAATCCTTCTTCACAACCGGATGCGTTGCCCATGTCGCCTTTGGTGAGCCGGTGTCGAAACGACTGGTCGATTGCCTGGAAGATGCCTTGAAAGAACTGGATATTGATTACACGCGCGGCGGCACTTATCTCGCGATGGAAGGCCCACAATTTTCCACCAAGGCAGAATCCAACCTCTATCGTAGTTGGGGCTGTTCCGTCATCGGAATGACCAACATGCCCGAAGCCAAATTGGCCCGCGAGGCAGAAATGGGATATGCCACAGTTGCAATGGTAACCGATTACGATTGCTGGCATGAAGATCACGACGATGTCACCGTTGAGCAGGTCATCAAAGTGTTGCTTGAAAACGCCGAAAAAGGCCGCAACCTTGTCAAAGCCGTTGCACCAAAAATCGCGAAAGCCCCGCTGCCCTGCCCATCCGGTTGCCACAATGCGCTTGAATACGCCCTCATCACCGCCCCGGATGCCCGTGACCCGGATGTGGTTGCCAAACTGGACGCTGTTGCAGGTCGGGTTTTGAAAGGATAATTCCAATGAAAGTGAACGGTATCCCAACCCGCCCGATCTGGCTGGATGAAGACGGCTTTGGTGTCAATATTATCGATCAGACCAAGCTGCCGCACGCCTATGAAATTGTGCGTATGGAAACATTAGCTGATGCTTGCCATGCGATTTTTGACATGCTGGTGCGTGGCGCGCCATTGATCGGGGCGACGGCAGCCTATGGTATGGCGCTTGCGTTGCGTGCTGATGCCACTGACGCAGGGTTTGAGACGGCTTACAAAGAGCTTTATGCCACCCGACCAACTGCCGTAAATTTACGCTGGGCACTGGATGAAATGCGCAAACAGATTTTGCCTTTACCGATTGCTGAACGAGAAAAGGCAGCTTATGCACTGTCGGCCCAAATTTGTGACGATGATGTGGCGCAAAATTCTGCCATTGGTGATCATGGCCTGAAAATCATTGAAGAGATTTGGGAGAAAAAGGGCAAAACAGGCGTCATCAATATCCTGACCCACTGCAACGCCGGATGGTTAGCCACAGTGGATTGGGGCACCGCAACCGCCCCGATTTATAAAGCCTTTGATGCGGGTATTCCGGTTCATGTCTGGGTGGATGAAACCCGCCCGCGCAATCAAGGTGCATCCCTGACCGCATGGGAACTGGGCAATCACGGTGTGCCCCATACCCTGATCGTTGATAATGCCGGTGGACATTTGATGCAGCATGGCGAGGTTGATTTATGTATTGTCGGCACAGACCGCACCACGGCCAGTGGGGATGTCTGCAACAAGATCGGCACCTATTTGAAAGCCTTGGCCGCCCATGACAATGGCGTACCATTTTATGTGGGCCTGCCATCCCCGACCATCGACTGGACAGTGGACGACGGCGTAAAGGAAATCCCGATTGAGCAGCGCGATGCCACCGAAGTCACCGAAATGACCGGACGGTTACAAGACGGCAGCACCGCCACTGTGACCATCACCCCACAAGGCTGCAAGGCGGCAAATTACGCCTTTGATGTCACCCCGGCAAAATACGTCACAGGATTGATCACTGAACGCGGGGTCGCACACCCCAGCAAAGACGGCTTGGCAAAATTATTCCCTGAGTTTACGTGAAAATTGACGGACTGGCCTTGGCAACATCGGAAAAATAAATTCATGGAACATCAAACCGTCATTGATACCGCCTTAAAAATGAACGCCCTTGGCATTAATCAAGGCGCCAGTGGCAATGTCTCCACAAGATCGGAAAATGGCTTTTTAATAACACCTTCGGGTTTGGATTATGACAGGCTTCGTCCCGAGGATATCGTAGACGTTCAAATGGATGGCACCTACACGGGATCTCTAAAGCCCTCAAGCGAATGGCTTTTTCATCGCGATATTTATTTGGCAAAACCGGATGTCAATGCTGTCATTCATACCCATTCCAAATTTGCAACCACCTTAGCCTGCCTGCGCCGCGACCTCCCGCCTTTTCATTACATGATTGCGGTTTGTGGCGGCAAAAACGTCCGCTGCGCGCCTTATGCCACGTTCGGCACACAAACTTTATCCGATGTTGCCCTGAGTGCACTCCAAGACCGTCATGCCTGCCTGCTGGCCAATCATGGTATGATTGTTACAGGTCCAACTTTGGAGAAAGCCCTAAAAATCGCACAAGAACTGGAACTTCTTTGCGAACAATATCTAACAGCCCTGCAAGTTGGTGAACCCTATATCTTGAATGACGCAGAAATGGACGAAGTTCTTGAGAAATTTAAAACCTATGGCAAACAAGATAAGCAAAAGCCGTAAATGACAAAAATCATCAACCTAATCAATATAGGACCAAAAACGGAAGTCTGGCTGCGCGAGATCGGCATTGAAACCGAAGATGATTTGCGCAAACGCGGTGTAATTCCGGCTTATATTGAGCTAAAAGCACGCAACCCACAAACCATCAACCTCATGATGTTATGGGCGATGCAGGGGGCCTTGATGGGACTCAACTGCCTGCACTTGCCGGAAGAAATCAAGCAAAGCTTAAAAGACGAATTAAATCAGACTTAGCGCAAAAGGGCGCGGGCCGTGCGAACAAGCTCATCTGGTAAAAAGGGCTTTTCCAAGATAGCGTCTGCCCCACTGAGCATCGCAGCTTCCAGCAAATCACCGCCGTCCTTATCTAGTCCCCCGCCTGAAATAGCAAGAACGGAAATATCCTGATTGCCCGCAATCGCTTTATCGATGATCGCAAGGCCATCGACTTCGGGCATTAAAATATCAGTAATCAATAAATCAAAACGATTATTTCGTATTTGCTCCAGGGCTAACTGACCGTTCACAGCACTTTCAACGTCAAATCCTGCATTTCGCAATGCCTCTACCATAACCGCTAAAACGGCTTCATCGTCATCGACGATCAAAAGTCTTGCCACGCATTTTCTCCATTGAGACTAGAATAAGTCATTACGATGATCGCACAAAAGTGTAAAAAAAGTACAAACATTTAACCAAACCCAAATATTGTATGTTGCACTTACAGTTCACAAACCTTACATTTTAGGCTTGCGTCACAATCAAGGAAATGAACGTGTCTCTTTCCGTTTTCAATTTTATGCGCCATACCGTTGAAAACCTTCCCCACTGCAAAAGACTGGGGCTAAAGTTCACTCAACTAGAAGAAGGTATCGGTGCCATGCAACTGGACCCCCGCCCCGAATTTGTTGGCAATACCGCCCAAAATTTCATGCATAGCGCAATTGTAACCACACTTTTAGATACCTTGTGCGGCACCGTTGCCTCTTCGGCTTATAGCGAAGGGCGCACGGTCGCGACACTGGATTTACGTCTGGATCATCTGGATCGCCTGCATGCCGATCGCCCCCTTTACGCCAAAGCGGAATGTTTTCATCATAATGATGATGTTGCTTACGTGCGTGGTTGGGCCTGGCAGGACAGCGAAGACAAAATGGTTGCCAAAGCCACCGGGACTTTTATGGCCAGCGGTACCTTTAAACTTCAAAAGGAAGAGATGTCATGAAAGCCCTTTTTGGAACAAGCAGTCTACATGATATCAACGCCATGATCCCGTATGCCCAATTGGTGGGACTGGATATTTCAAGTGATGAACAAGGTTTATTGACGATTTTACGCGCACATGATGACAATATTGGTAACGAAATCATAGGGGCGGTTCATGGCGGGGTCGTTGCAGGCCTGATGGAACATGCGGCCTCTTTTCATCTGCTAGACGAACTCGTCAATCCGGTACGCATTCCCCGCATCATAAATGTTTCTATCGATTATCTTCGCCCTGCCCTCAATAAAGACACCTTTGCACGAGGGCAAGTTATCAAGCAAGGAAAGCGTGTCGCCAATGTACGTGTTACCGCTTGGCAAGACGATGAAAATCGCCCTGTTGCAGCAGCTCATGCTCATTTCCTTATTGCGTAAAACATCAGCCCTCCCCATCTTTAGAAGTTGAACTTATAAAACAGGGCCTTAAGAATGGAATTTTCAGCGACAACACGGATGGTGCATATAACTGTCCAACCTTTTTTTCTGGAACAAGAATCCGATCCACAAAAAAATGCATTTATGTGGGCCTATCATATTCGTATTCAAAATACCGGATTTGAACCCATCCAACTGCTTTCGCGTTACTGGAAAATCACCGATGCCTTAGGCCGCATACAGGAAGTTCGCGGCGAAGGCGTCGTCGGTGAACAACCTCTCATCAGTCCGGGTGATGTTTACGAATATACCAGCGGTGTGCCCTTACAAACACCAAGTGGATTTATGGGTGGGTCTTACGAAATGATCAGCGGAAATGGAGAACGGTTGGATGTAACCATCCCGACATTTTCACTCGACAGCCCTTTTGATGTGCACTCAGTCAATTAATATCTATTTTTCAATACTTAGAAACAATCCTTAAAAATATTCCAATCATCATTTCATGCTGGCTTATTTTTTTAACACCCTCATATTGTACGGACCATCTTGAGATTTAGCTCCTCAAAGGACAAACATGAGAACTGTATCAGCAATCATAGCGGCAACTCTGTTTTGTCTGAGTATGCCGACTTATGCAACCACGCCTGAATGTCCGCAGACACTCAGCATGTATCAGGAAAATAAGTTAACATTAAAGGCACGCCATATATTTGAAGAGATGTACGCAAAACTTGGTTGCAAGCTATCGACTCGGCTTTTACCGCCCAAACGCAGTCTTTTATATTTCAATCGCTCTCTCATTGACGGGGAGCTTTACAGATTCGAAGATATTGAGAAAAACTACACAAAAACATTTGTACGTTCTCAACACCCCCTTCTTTCCATTCCCGCATCCCTTTGGGCATCTACCGACCCGGAAACATACGCAAAACGTCCACTAGGCTATATCAAAGGCTATGCTTGGCAAGAACGTTTCATTCGTCAAAAGCCTTTGCTCACACCGCTGGCATATATGAGTGAAGCCGACCTGTATGTTGCGTTCAACAAAGGGATTATCGGCTCTTTCATCAACAACGACCCTTACGTTGGTTTCCTGCAAAAAGAAGGGCTATTGAGCGCACCCGTCAAAAAAATCATGACCATTGAAACCCGCCATTTTTACCATTACCTTAACGCTAAGTACGCCCCCTTTATGGAACGGTTCTCAGAACTTCTGGCAAAAGAGAATAATTTTGCAACTCTCTATAAAGAGTAACACCTGTCCTGAAACATATTTTGCCCTTGCATTCCCCTGATCTTGAGTCTATAACCCGCTACCTCGTCGCTGAAATTTAGTCTGCGGCGCATATTTTGTTAAAGGCATTGAAGGATGACGAACTGAGGCTAAGGCATGCCGAAGCGTCGGTTTCAATGTAGATACATAAAGGATAATGAAATGCCTAAAATGAAGACGAAATCTGGCGCGAAAAAGCGCTTCAAGATCACGGCTACTGGCAAAGTACGCGGTGCTTACGCATTCAAATCCCACAACCTGCGCAAACGTTCTCAGAAAATGAAACGTCAGGCACGTGGCACAATGGTTCTGAGTGCACCTGATGCACGTATGGCCAAATCTTTGATGCCGTACGCTTAAGTACACGATTACAAGCCCAGAATAAGGATTAAGACACATGCGTTCAACAGTAGCAGTTGCTTCCCGCGCTCGTCGCAAGAAGATCATCAAGGCGGCCAAAGGTTATCGCGGCCGTAATAAAAACGTCCTGCGCGTCGCTATGGAGAAGGTCGACAAAGGCCTTCAGTATCAGTACCGCGACCGTCGCAACAAAAAACGTAACTTCCGCGCACTGTGGATCCAGCGTATCAATGCTGGTTCTCGTCAGTATGGCGTAAGCTACTCTCAATTCATGAACGGCCTGAAACTGGCTGGTATCGAGCTGGACCGTAAAGTCCTGGCTGATCTGGCAGCTCGTGAGCCGGACGCGTTTAAATCTTTGGTAGAACAGGCCCAGGCCGCTCTTGCCAAGTAATAAAACGCTCACGTAAAGCTGATTGTTTTACGTTGAAAATTCTTGGAAAAGGGGACTGGGGCCTTCGGGCCTTGGTCTCCTTTTTTGTTTGCTCTAAACACTTCCATAGGGAACGGATATGGAAAACCTCGATCAGATTAAAACAGAAGTCCTGGAAGCTGTCGTTGCCGCGACCGACTCCAAGGCTTTAGATGACATTCGCGTCAGTGCGTTGGGTAAAAAAGGTTCCATCACCTCGTTGATGAAGAACATGAAAGACCTGACACCGGAAGAACGCAAAGAAACCGGACAAAAGCTCAACCTCATTAAAGGCGAAGTCGCCCAAGCTATTGATGCGCGCAAAACAGAATTGGCCGATGCCGAACTGAACGCCCGTCTCATGGCGGAAAAAATTGATGTGACATTGTCTGTACGCCCGGAACACACTGGCACAGTTCATCCTGTCAGCCAAACCATTGACGAAGCCATTGCTATCTTTGGCGAGATGGGTTTCAGCGTTGCCGAAGGACCGAATATCGAGGACGATTGGCGCAATTTCGGTGCCCTGAACATTGGCCCGGAACATCCGGCCCGTCAGGATCACGACACATTTTATCTGCCACGCGAACAAGACGGCAATCGTATGGTCTTGCGCACGCATACCTCCCCTGTACAAATCCGTTCCATGCAGGAAAAGGGCGCACCGATCCGTATTATCTGTCCGGGGCGCACGTATCGCTGTGATTATGATGCGACCCACACACCGATGTTCCACCAAATCGAGGGGCTGGTCATCGATGAAAAAACACATTTTGGACACCTGAAAGGCTGCTTGATTGATTTCTGCAAAGCCTACTTTGGTGTGGACGATCTGCCCGTTCGTTTCCGTCCCAGCTATTTCCCGTTCACAGAACCAAGCGCGGAGGTCGATATCGGCTGTACCCGTAAAGACGGGGAATTCAAAATCGGTGCAGGTGATGACTGGCTGGAAATTTTGGGCTGCGGCATGGTTCACCCCAAAGTTTTGGAAAACTGTGGTATCGATTCCAGCAAATATCAGGGCTTTGCCTTTGGCATGGGGATCGAACGGATTGCCATGTTGAAATACGGCATTCCCGATCTGCGGACATTCTATGAATCTGATCTGCGTTGGCTGCGCCATTATGGCTTCAAGGCCTTGGACATTCCCAGCATGGTAGGAGGGCTGACCCGATGAAATTCACTTTAAGCTGGCTCTTGGAGCATCTCGAAACAGATAAGACCTGTGACGAAATCGTTGAAAAGCTTTCCATGATCGGATTGGAAGTCGAAGGCGTCGAAGACCGTTCCAAAGGTCTGGAAACGTTTAAGGTTGCCGAAATTCTGACCGCGGAAAGACACCCAGATGCAGATAAACTGCAACTGTTGAAAGTCTCTGATGGCGAGAAAGAATATCAGGTCGTTTGCGGTGCCCCGAACGCACGCGCCGGTTTGAAAGGTGTGTTTGCCACATCCGGTTCCTACATTCCCGGTCTAGATGTGACCCTGAAACCGACAAAAATTCGTGGTGTCGATAGCCAAGGCATGATGATGTCCGAAGCGGAAATGAATTTATCTGATTCCCATGACGGTATCGTCGACCTGCCAGCCGACGTCAAAGTTGGCGCACGCGCGGTCGACATTATGGGCCTGACCGATCCGATCATTGAAATTGCCATTACCCCGAACCGTGGCGATTGCGCAGGCGTGCGCGGCATTGCACGCGATTTGGCAGCAACCGGATTTGGCACTTTAAAACCGGTCAATACTGATCCGGTAAAAGGAACGTTTGAAAGCCCGATTAAAGTCCATCTGCACAATCCTGCAGACGGCGTAAAAGCCTGTCCGCAATTTGCCGGGCGTTATATTCGCGGTGTAAAAAACGGCCCCAGCCCGAAATGGCTGCAAGACAAACTGCTTGCGGTTGGCCTGCGTCCGATTTCCGCACTCGTTGATGTCACCAACTACTTCAGCCAAGGCCTGTGCCGTCCGCTGCACGTCTTTGACGCTGACAAACTCAACGGTGATGTGCATGTCCGTCTCGCCAAAGAAGGTGAAACACTGAAAGCACTGGACGAAAAAGAATACACGCTGGATGCGGACATGACCGTTGTGTGTGACGACATAACCCCGCATGCCCTTGGTGGTATTATGGGGGGCGAAGCTTCCGGCTGTCAGGACGACACAACCAACGTCTTCTTGGAATGTGCGCTGTTTGATCCGATCCGCACCGCCATGACCGGACGTAAACTGGACATCATATCTGATGCCCGTTATCGTTTTGAACGCGGTGTTGATGAGGCAGCCGTTGTGGACATGACGGAAATGGCAACCCGCCTCATCCTTGAGTTGTGCGGCGGCGAAGCCTCCGAACTGGTTGTCGCAGGTGAAGAGCCACAGTGGCAACGTACCATCACCTTGCGCAAATCCCGCGTCAAACAATTGACAGGCGTCGATGTCGCAGAAAACGAAATGGTGCGCATTCTGGACATTCTGGGCTGCAAGCTGGACGACAAAGGCGAAACCTTTGATGTTCAGCCGCCATCATGGCGTTCAGACATTGAACTGGAAGCCTGCCTTGTCGAAGAAATCATCCGCGTTTATGGTTACGAGCATATTGAGGAAGTATCTTTGGTTCGTGAAACCAACCTGCCGGGTGTTGCCTATACCCCCATGCAGATCAAGCGCGATGTTTCACGTCGCACACTGGTTACACGCGGCCTGTCCGAAGCTGTTACGTACGCTTTCTTACCGGAAAAGCAAGCCAAACTGTTTGGCTGGTCTGATGAAAATCTGCGTCTGACTAATCCGATTTCCAAAGATCTGGAGATTATGCGTCCAAGCCTGTTGCCGAACCTATTGGCGGCTTGTCAGCGCAACAATGACCGTGGCCTACCCAATGGCTGCCTGTTCGAAGTTGGTCCGCAGTTTGACGGTGATACCGCCGACAAGCAACCCATTGTGGTTTGCGGTGTACGTACAGGTCAAACCGGCCCGCGTAACTGGGCACAAACCCCGCGCCGCTTTGATGTGTTTGATGCCAAGGCTGATGCAATGGCTGTTTTAGAAGCTGCTGGCGCCAAAGTTGACAGCCTGCAAGTGGACCCAGAAGGCCCGCCCGCCCATTATCATCCGGGTCGCAGTGGTGCCTTGAAACTGGGACCGAAAAACACCTTGGCCTATTTCGGGGAATTGCATCCCGGTACGCTCAAGAAAATGGGCTATAAGGGAATTGCCGTTGGTTTTGAGATTTATCTTGATGCTATTCCGGCAACAAAATCCAAGAAAACAGGCGCGTTACGCCCTGTGTTGGAACTTTCCGCCTTCCAAAGCGTGGAACGTGACTTTGCCTTTGTGGTCGATAGCGATGTTCCTGCGGCCAAGATTATTCAATCGGCCAAAACCGCCGATAAAAAACTGATCAGCGACGTTGCCGTCTTTGACGTTTATGAAGGCGAGAATGTGGAAGCAGGTAAAAAATCCGTTGCCATCAGCATCACCTTACAACCCACCACCGACACCCTGACGGATGAACAGATTCAAACCGTCAGCGACAACGTGGTTGCCAGTGTTGCCAAAAACACCGGCGGCGAGTTACGCGGGTAACATCTAACGTCAGTACTGATAAAGAAAAAGGGCCGGAAGACTTATCTTCCGGCCCTTTTTTATAGGTTCCCACTTATATGGATCACGATATTAGAGAGTGCAAAAAACACCGATAATCAAACAAGTTAAGAACCCCCCCTCTTAGGCAACCTTTTGTTTTTGGTCATTTGTTTGCGTTTCCTCCAGAATTTGCTGGATTTCCGACTGACAGGATCCGCAATTGGTTCCGGCTTTCAACGCAACGCCGATGGCTTCGACACTCATTCGACCTTCTTCGACGATCGCGCGTTGAATTTCCAACAGGCCGACATTGAAACACGAACAAACAATCGCACCTTTTTCGGCCACTTTACCCGCAGGTTTCGCACTTAATAACGACAAGCGATCCTGTGCATTCAATTCCCCCTGCGCAAACAGGCTGGCAATCCAGTTGCGCGATGGGATACCTTCGGATGTGCGGGCCATAATCATCACGCCAAGCGGTTTGTCTTCACGTAAAACTGCATAACGACGCGCGCCGCGACGTTCATCACTCATTGCCAGCATTTCACCTTGTCCAAGCAAAACGCCTGCATAATCATCCCAGTTGGACGGATCCCCAACGCCTGCCACATCATAGATATAACACCCGTTTGAAAGACTACGTGTCCAATAAGCAAAACCCGATGGCTCCAACTTCTCCCGTACAATCAACAACGCATGCCAATCCGCGGCAAACGGTTTCAAACTGACTGGTGTATGTTTGCTTTCCGGCTGACCGGAATAAGGATCACAAACCGGGTTGACGAGACGACCAACAACGGCTTCCGCACTGTTTTCATCACTCCAATGCATCGGCATGAAGACTTCGCCACGTTTAACATTCTCGCTGACTTTTACCCGCAAAATCGCACGCCCCCAGTTTGATGTAACTTCCACCAAACCACCGTCCTGCAATTCTTCGCACAAGGCGGCTTCGGGGTGAACTTCCAAATAAGGTTCAATCACATGTGTCGATAAGCGCGGAGACATCCCCGTGCGCGTCATAGTATGCCATTGATCACGGATACGCCCGCTGTTCAACACATAGGGATAATCCGCCGTGACAGGATAAACCGGGCTTTTGGGTTGAACGGGGACCATATTGCCCTTGCCCGAAGCGGTATAAAAACGACCATCCTCGAAAAAACGATCTTTCGCATATGTGCCGACAGGCCATTGCGTGGGTTCAATCCCATCAAATCCAGCACGCGACAACTCCATCCAGCCGGATAAATCAAAATCACGCTCGCCTTGATTTTCAAACGCAGATAAGGCGACATGCTCGCGAAAAACGTCGTAGGAACTTTCATAAGGGAAAGCCTCCTCAAACCCCATTTTACGGGCAACTTGCGTGATGATTTTCCAATCGGGCAGTGCCTCGCCCGCAAGATCGCAAAAGGCGCGTTGTCTTGAAATGCGACGTTCCGTATTTGTCACCGTCCCGTTACGTTCCCCCCACGCAGCGGCTGGCAGAACGACATCGGCATAAGCCATCGTATCAGTATGGTCCACACAATCAGAGATCACCACAAAATCGCATTTTTCCAAGGCTTCGCGCACCCGTCCCGCATCAGGAAGGGAAACACATGGGTTGGTCGCCATGATCCAGACCGCCTTGATCTGGCCTTCATGAATGGCTTCAAACATATCCAGTGCTTTTTTGCCCGGTTCCTTTGCGATATTCGGGGCCTGCCAAAAACGCGACACCCGATCAATCCCATCCGGTGTAAAATCCATATGGGCCGCCAGCATATTGGCCAATCCGCCAACTTCGCGCCCGCCCATTGCATTGGGTTGTCCCGTCACAGATAAAGGACCGCAGCCTTCGCGCCCAATGCGACCGGTAAAGAGATGACAATTGATAATGCTGTTGACTTTATCAGTGCCTTGGGATGATTGATTGACCCCTTGGCTATAAACACTCAAGGTCCGATCCGTCTTTAAGAACCAGTCATAAAAGGCAAGCACATCTGCAACAGACACATCACAGCCTTTTGCAACACTCAGGATATCAACAGACGTTGCCTGCAATGTTTCGTCAAGGCCTTCAACAAACGCTGTTACATATGATTGATCTTTCGCCCCATTTTGATCCAGATAAGTCAGTAAACCATTAAACAGCAGAACATCCGAACCCGGTTTGATCGCCAAATGAAGATCGGCAATTTCACATGTTGCTGTTTTGCGCGGATCAATCACAACGACCTTGGTTCCCCGTTTCTTTTTTGCAGCTTTCAAGCGTTGAAACAGGATTGGATGACACCAGGCCAGATTGGACCCGACCAGAACAACCAGATCGGACGTTTCCAAATCTTCATAGGTTTGGGGCACCGTGTCAGAACCAAATGCACGTTTATGCCCGGCGACGGAAGAACTCATACACAGGCGTGAATTTGTATCTATATTGGCGGTTCCGATAAAACCTTTAATCAGTTTATTCGCCACATAATAATCTTCGCTCAATAACTGGCCCGATACGTAAAAGGCCACACTATCCGGTCCATAGCGTTCAACCATTTCCTTAAAACGGGCAGCTACCAAATCACTTGCCTGCTCCCAACTGGCAACTTGATGATTGATTTTAGGTGTTAGTAAACGATTGTCCTGACGAAGCGTATCGCCAAGGGCCGCCCCTTTGGAACAGAGTTTACCGAAATTTGCCGGATGGTCAGGGTCGCCTTTAACGACAACCCCACCCGCATTATCTTTTGAAACCAGTACCCCGCAACCGACGCCGCAATAAGGGCAGGTGGTGCGAATGCTGTCAGCCATGCGTTCCTGTTGCCTCCGCCTCAACGTAGATACGGATAATTCCGTCTTTACTGGAAACCGGGATCACGCGCGCGCAGCCATGATCGGGGTCTAAAACATCACCTGTTTCCAGATCGATATTCCAGTTATGTAGCGGGCAGGCCACGGCCTTGCCATGCACAATTCCTTGTGACAGCGGGCCGCCGGAATGGGGACAGCTATCAACGATGGCGAAAATTTCATCATCAGCTGTTCGAAAGACCGCAATATCACCGCGCATACTTTTGACCACACGTGCCCCCAGCTTGGGGATATCGTTAACGGTGCCGACTTCAATCCAGTTACTCATTTTCCAATCTCCCTTTACTCAGCCGCAACAGCGGATAATGGTTTAAATTCACGCGCAGCCGCTTCTTCGTTGACCGCTTTGGCCCACGGGTCGTCCTGCCAGAATTTTTGTGAATAGATAAAGCGTGCGTTCAACTCTTTACGCTTGGCTTCATCTTCAACAACGATTTGTTTGATGTAATCCAGACCGACACGTTCAACCCAAGGGGCTGTGCGTTCCAGATAACGGGCTTCTTCACGATAAAGCTGAACAAAGGCACCGCAATATTCCAGAACCTCTTGTTCCGATGCGACCTTGCACAGCAAATCCGTTGCGCGGACATGGATGCCGCCATTACCTGCGATATGCAGTTCATACCCACTATCCACACAAATCACGCCGAAATCCTTGATGGTAGCTTCTGCACAATTTCGCGGACAGCCAGAAACCGCCATTTTGAATTTATGCGGCATGTAGGATCCCCAACTGAGTTTTTCCAACTGCACACCAAGGTCCATCGACATTTGTGTTCCAAAACGGCACCATTCCTTACCCACACAGGTTTTCACCGTGCGTAATGATTTGCCATAAGCATGACCGGACACCATCCCTGCTGCGTTCAGGTCCGCCCAAACCGCCGGCAGATCTTCTTTCTTGATCCCGAACAGATCAATGCGTTGACCGCCAGTCACTTTGAGCGTTTTCACATCAAATTTTTCCGCCACATCGGCAATGGCGCGTAATTCTTTCGGGTTGGTTAAACCACCCCACATGCGCGGCACAACAGAATAGGTTCCGTCTTTTTGAATGTTGGCATGTGCGCGTTCATTAATATATCGCGATTGGGTATCATCGACATATTCACCGGGCCATGCACACAACAGGTAATAATTCATCGCCGGACGACATGATGAACATCCATCCGGTGTTTTCCATTCCAAGGCCTGATAGGCTTCTGGGATAGATTTCAGCCCTTGTTCCACAATCGCAGCACGGACTTCATCATGGGTATGTTCGGTGCAACCGCACATGGGTTTAACGGTTTGTGCCTGATAACTATCGCCTAATGTCACCTTCAGCAGGTTTTCCACCAGACCGGAACATGTCCCGCAAGAGGCCGATGCCTTGGTATGGGCCTTGACCTCATCCAAAGTTGTCAGGCCTTTTTCATTTACCGCTGTCACGATATCGCCCTTGCATACGCCGTTACAGCCACAAATTTCAGCGTCCATCGCCAAAGCTGCAACGGCTTCAAGAGGGTCCGCAGCGGCTCCTCCCCCAGACGCAAACGCCTGACCGAAAATCAACAGATCACGGATATCGCTGATGTCCTGCCCGTCTTTCAACATCTGGAAATACCATGCCCCATCAGTGGTATCGCCATAAAGCACTGCCCCTTGAACTTTATTATCTTTCAGGACCACGCGTTTGTAGATACCACGGGCCGCATCACGCAAAACAATATCTTCGCAGGCCTCACCACCTGAAAAATCACCGGCAGAAAAAACATCAACGCCACTGACTTTCAACTTGGTCGATGTCACAGACCCCTGATAGGCACTATCCGTTCCCGTAATATGATCAGCCAGCACCTTACCCATTTCATAGAGCGGGGCAACCAGACCGTAACAATCCCCACGGTGTTGTACACATTCTCCAACACTGTAAATATCAGCATCAGATGTCACCAATTGATCACTCACCAGAATGCCGCGCTCGACTTCCAATCCTGCTGATTGCCCAAGGCTGACATTGGGGCGGATCCCCACAGCCATCACCACAAGGTCAGCTGCGATTTCACGCCCGTCCGCCAAGCAGACTTTTTTAACCCGGCCATTTTCACCAATGATTTCTTTGGTATTTGCCCCGGTTAAAACATCAATACCGCGCCCTTCCAATTCCTGCTTCAACAGGAAACCAGCGGCCTCATCCAACTGACGTTCCATCAAGGTATCCATCAGGTGAATGACGGTTGCTTTCATACCACGACGTTGTAGACCATAAGCCGCTTCCAGTCCCAACAGCCCGCCGCCGATAACAACGGCGTTTTTATACTGTGAAATGGCTTCTTCCATGACATTGACATCATTCATGTCACGAAACGAAATAACCCCGTCCAGATCTTTACCCGGTACCGGGATGATAAACGGTTCAGACCCGGTGGCGATTAACAATTTGTCATAAGCCGCTTCAATGCCATTTGCAGATTTAACAACCTTTGCCGCCCGGTCAATTTCCGTGACCTCGGCATCGGTGTGCAATGTGATTTTATTTTCAGCATACCATTCAGGTGAATTAATCACGATTTCATCAAAGGTCTTTTCCCCGGACAAAACCGGCGACAACATGATGCGGTTATAGTTTCCGTAAGGCTCTGCGCCAAAAACAGTGATTTCAAATTGATCGGCGTCGCGTTTGAGAATTTCTTCCACACAGCGCATGCCCGCCATACCATTACCAATAACAACCAGCTTTTTCATAATTTTTGTTCCTTTCACGCGGCTTCTTGATCGTCAGCTTCACAAACGTCTTTATCATCGGCTTGCGGTTCCGGATCACCATGTTCATATTCAGCAAGGAAGGAGAGAAGTTCTTCGCGCAGTTCGTAATAGCGCGGATGTTCCAACAATTGCTTGCGGGTCCGTGGGCGTGGCAGATCCACTTCCATGATCTTACCCACCGTTGCATGTGGCCCATTTGTCATCATAATGACGCGGTCTGCCAATAAAATGGCTTCATCAACATCGTGGGTGACACACATGGCTGTGACTTGTGTGCGTTTCCACACATCCATCAACACTTCCTGCAATTCCCAACGCGTCAAACTATCCAGCATGCCGAACGGTTCATCCAGCAGCAGGAATTTAGGGGACAAGGCAAAGGCGCGGGCAATCCCAACCCGTTGACGCATCCCGTTGGACATTTCAGAAGCCGCCTTATCCATGCTGTCGGCCAAACCGACACGTTGCAGGTAATATTCAACGATATCGTTGCGTTCCTGTTGATTGGCATGGGGATATACCCGTTCCACACCGATCATCACATTGTCACGCGCCGTTAACCACGGGAACAGGCTGGGGGCCTGAAAAACCACGCCCCGGTCCGGGCCCGCCCCATCAACTTCGCGTCCATCCAGAATGATCCCGCCTTTGGAAATCTCGTTTAACCCGGCAGCCATTGTCAAAACTGTAGACTTGCCACAGCCTGAATGCCCGATAACCGAGATAAACTCCCCTTTCTTGAGCTGCAGATTAAAATCATCAACCACTGTCAACGGGCCTTTGGGAGTGGGATAGACCTTGTGAACATGGGAGAAATCGACAAAACGATGGGTATCGCCACTGCGGGCTTGCGCTGCCTCTTTCGCCTTTTTCGGCATCCGTGATCCCGGCATAATCGGGCTGACGGAGGGCAGCGGCGCAAATTCGCCGGTTTCAGCATTCTTTTCAATCCCCACATCGATCAGATACTGAGTGACGTCTTTGCGCAGCTTCTTGAATTTTTCATCATGGTTCATGGCCGTACGATCACGCGGACGATCCAGATCCACCACAAAATCCGGTCCAAAGGTCGCGTTCGGCCCCGGTGTCAGCGGAATGATACGGTCGGCCAGCAAAATTGCCTCATCCACATCATTGGTAATCAGGATGACGGTTTTCTTTTCCTGTTCCCAAATCCGTTCGATCTCGTCCTGCAGGTTGGCACGCGTCAATGCATCCAATGCAGAGAGCGGTTCATCCAGCAACAGGATTTGCGGGCTCATGGCCAAGGCACGCGCAACAGCTACCCGTTGACGCATCCCACCAGACAATTCTGCCGGTTTACGATCCTTGGCATGGCCCAAACCGACCATTTCCACATAACGGTGAACACGTTCTTCTTTTTCCTTGCGGCTGGCTTTTTTGAAAACACTGTCAACCGCCAGCATCACATTGGAAAAAACAGACATCCACGGGAAAAGGGAATAGCTTTGAAAAACCAGTCCACGGTCCGGGCCTGCACCTTCAATTTTCTTGCCGTTCAGGGTAATTTCGCCACTGTCCGGTTCGATCAGTCCGGCGATTGCCGAAATCAATGTGGTTTTACCGGAACCGGAAAACCCGACGATGGCAACAAACTCACCTTCTTTAATCGAAAGATTGATGTTGTTCAGGACTTCGGTGCGCTCGACACCTTTGCCATAGCCCTTGTTTACATTTTTTAGCTCTAAGAATGACATGGGGGGTAATCCTTTTTGCGTTTGGGTTAGCGTTTATCACTGAATGTGAAGAGGTCTTGCAGCGTGTACATGACACGATCAAGGGCGAAACCGATGATCCCGATGGTGAAAACCGCCACCATAATGCGCGCAAGAGAATGGGAGCTGCCGTTCTGGAATTCATCCCAGACAAACTTGCCAAGTCCCGGGTTCTGCGCCAGCATTTCTGCGGCAATAAGAACCATCCACCCCACACCGAGTGACAGACGTAAGCCTGTAAAGATCAACGGCAGGGAAGACGGTAAAATCATCTTGAAGATCGTGGTTTTGGCATCCAGTCGCAAAACGCGTGAGACGTTCAATAAATCCTTGTCAATCGAAGCAACCCCAAGCGTGGTATTGATCAACGTCGGCCACAAGGAACACAGCGTCACCGTAATCGCAGATGTCAGGAAGGATTTATCAAACATGGGATCATCACTGACATAAAGGGCAGAAACCACCATTGTTACAATCGGCAACCATGCCAGTGGTGACACCGGTTTAAAAATCTGGATCAGCGGGTTAAAGGCTGCGTTCATCGCTTTTGACAAGCCGCACGCGATCCCAAGGGGAACAGCCACCAACGTTGCCAACACAAACCCCATAAACACCGTTTTCAAGCTGGTAAGGATCTGATCAATATAAGTCGGCTTGCCGGTGAACTGACGGATTTTAACTTCCGCATCCGGGTTCTTTTTCAGTTTGGCGGCGTTGCGTTTTTCTTGGCGTTCATAGAATTTATCTGCCTTTTCACGCATCTCCACATGATCCTGCCATAACAAGACCGTTTCTTCCGCAACCTGTACCGGACCGGGAATATTGCCCAGACTGGTTTCGATTGAGGTTGATGCCTGCTGCCAGGCAAACAGGAAAATAAGGATGGAAAGAAGCGGAATACCGACATTTTGCCAGATTTTTTTCATCGCATCCGAGGAAGACGTCGCACCGGGAACAATTCGTCCCAGAAAGCCGACATCAGCAGTTTGAACAGTAGTTTCGGACATATTGCACCTGTAAAAATAAATGGATTCAAAAGTTAAAAATGAATGGATCTTGTTTACGGGGTAGCTTGGGGGTATCAAGATCAACGAGATGATTTGACACCCCCTCGCCGAGGGCAAACTTGTTATTTGGCGGCGACTTCGGTGCCTTTGATCACTTGTGCGCCCTTCAAACCAATGCCGAATTTTTCGAGATAGGCGTTCGGTTGATGGCCGTCATAGCTCACATTGTCGATGAAGTGAGTTTGCGGGTCGCGGAAACCATCTGTATCCCACGGGAAATCCTCTTTCGCGACCTGACCTTCATCGACCAGCATTTTCGCAGCTTTTAGGTAGATATCCGGGCGATAGACTTTCTTCGCGGTTTCAAAGAACCACTCGTCCGTTTTTCCTTCAGGGATTTGGCCCCAACGGCGCATTTGTGTCAGATACCAAATCGCATCGGAATAATAGGGGTACGTCGCGAAATAACGATAAAAGACGTTGAAGTCCGGCACATCGCGCTTATCGCCTTTTTCATATTCAAACGTCCCGGTCATCGAGTTTGCAATCACTTCAACGTCCGCCCCGACATATGCGGATTTCGCCAAAATTTTCACAGCTTCCGGACGGTTGGCGTTGTTATTTTCATCCAACCATTTCGCTGCACGGATCAAGGCTTTGACAACAGCGGTATGTGTATTTGGATATTTTTCAGCCCATTCGTTGGACACGCCGAACACTTTTTCAGGGTTGTTTTTCCAAATTTCGTAATCGGTCACAACCGGCACACCAATCCCTTTAAACACGGCTTGCTGGTTCCAAGGTTCGCCCACACAATACCCAGAGATCGTCCCGGCTTCCAACGTCGCGGGCATTTGCGGCGGCGGTGTTACAGACAACAACGCATCACCCTGAATTTGACCGGAAATATCGGTTTTGGAATAAAACCCCGGGTGAATGCCACCGGCGGCCAGCCAATACCGCAGCTCGTAGTTATGGGTGGATACAGGGAAAACCATCCCCATGTTGAAGGGTTTGCCTTCTGCCTTAAATTTTTCCACAACCGGTTTCAGATAATCAGCCTTGATCGGGTGCACTGGCTTACCGTCTGCGTCTGTCGGGATATGTTTTTTCATCTCCGCCCAAACGTCATTGGAAACCGTAATCCCGTTTCCATTTAGATCCATCGAAAAAGCCGTGATAATATGGGCTTGTGTGCCAAATCCAATTGTTGCCCCCAACGGTTGACCGGCCAGCATATGTGCACCATCCAGTTCGCCATCGATCACACGGTCCAGCAGAACTTTCCAGTTTGCTTGTGGCTCCAGCGTGACATAAAGGCCTTCATCTTCAAAAAAACCTTTTTCATACGCAATGGCCAGCGGGGCCATATCTGTTAATTTGATGAAACCGAATTTCAGTTCCTCTTTCTCCAGATCCAGCATGTCCGCCAAGGCAGAACCGCTCATGGCACTCAGGGCGACAACAGCACCTGCCAGAATGGATTTGAATGACTTAAACGTTTTCATATCGGCTTGCTCTCCTTAAAAGTTTGCCTTGTTTTTTCAAACCGGATCGCCAGAACCGATCTGAAAAAACAAAAACGCCGCTAACAAAGCGCACCCGGGGAGGACGATGGGGGATGCGATTGTCAGCGGCGTTGCTGATTGTCCTAAAGGACGATATAGGATCCGGCGTCTTTGCCGGACATCTGCTTTTTACCTTACAAGGTTCGTGCCAACTTTTACTTACCCACAACAAAACTAAATAAAATCAGATAATTAGATATTGTGCAGTGCAGTATTTTATTCAGTGTGGCTTCTTTCTAACCTTGTGCAATGCAAAATATTAGAGCAGCTCAAAAATATTATGCATAATTTTTAATCATTATTTATGTTTGTTTATTTTTTATGCAATGTCAAAAAGGGCCGCTTCATTGGTGTCGGAAAATTCCCCACCAATACAATCCAGATAAGTTTGTGTTGAGAAGGCATCTTTCAGGGCGGTTTCCACAATCATGTCCGGCTGAATTTGCCCCCAGCGTTCCATTTGTCGCGTCAACCAAAAGGCCGCGCTTAAATGGGGACAGCTATCCCCATGTAAAGACATAAAACCATCAACCTGGCGCGACGGCTCCCCCTTCTTAAGGGACAAATCGCCGCTTAATGCTTTAAGGATAATCTCTTTCGGGACATCCAAATATTGATGGTCTGATAAAATATGCGCCAATTCATCGAAGTTTTCCACACTCCCGGCCCAATCAGCCGCTTCCTTCATTGCGCACAGCAAAGCTTTTAAGGCTTCTGGGTTAGCCTCACACCAGTTTTTACGAACTCCCAATAGTTTTTCGGGGCTCTGCGGCCAAATTTGCGATGTCGAGGCGATAATCACGCCAATATCCTGTGCAACCGCCAAAGAATTCCACGGTTCCCCCACACAAAAACCATCAAGGCGCCCTTGTTCAAGGTATTGATCCATAAACGGCGGGGGGACAACCTGCAAATGAACATCAACATCCGGGTCAATCCCACAGGCCGCCAACCAATAACGTAAATGATAGTTATGACAGGAAAACGGGAACACCATACCAAAGCGCAGGATCGGTTGCCCCGCGTCTTTGCGTGCCTCAATCACCGCCTTCAACGCAGCTCCGGTCACAGATAAGTCCCAGCTTTCCAGCAACCCCTGTCTATGCGCACTCATGGCATCATATAAATCATGTGACACCGTAATCGCATTACCATTGCGCCCCAAAACAAAGGGCGCAACGATATCGCAACTGTTGGGCATCAAGGACAAATTCCCCGCCAAGGCCATCGGGGCCAACATATGGGCCCCATCCAGATATCCTAAAAACACCTTATCGCGAATATTGGCCCAGGAAACTTCTTTTGACAAAGACAAGTCCAGACCGTGTGCCTGTGCAATCCCCTTTTCACGGGCAACCGCCAAGACCGCGCAATCCACAAGCGGGACAAATCCGATATTCACATTTTGCAGTTTTGATTTCATAACTACCCCAAGATCTCTGATGCGGTCACAATACTGCTGGCGATATCACTGATTTTCTGACCTTTGTTCATAGCTGTCTTACGCAACAACGCATAGGCTTCGGCCTCCCCAATGCCGCGCTGTGTCATAAGTATTCCTTTGGCCCGTTCCAAAACCTTACGATCCTGAAGGGCGTTTTTGGCCTCTGCCAATTCTTTATGAAGTTTAGAAAATGCGTTAAACCGGCTCACCGTCATTTCAACAATAGAGCGCACCCGTTCACTTTTTAAACCGTCAACAATATAGGCGCTGACCCCGGCATCAATTGCTTGAGATATAGACTGACTGTCCGAACTATCGACAAACATTGCAATCGGGCGGCGCACTTCCCGGCTGACCTGAAACATCTGTTCCAGTACATCACGGTTTGGGTCTTCCAGATCAATTAAAATCACATCGGGATCAAGCATAAAAATACGCTCAGACAAGCCGTGTGTATCTTTCAACCATTCCACACACGTCAAACCACTGGTGCGTAAACCGTCAAGCAGAATGGCAGCACGCGTTTCATTTTCGTCAATGACTAATATTTTAAGTTCAGCATCCACGGCTGAGCACTTTCAAAAAAAATTAAACTTATTGAGCATCAACTTGCAAAAGCCATGCCGGAACTAAAGAATGAGGTTTTTCGGTACTTTTGCCCTAACTGTTCATATTGCGCTGCACAATATTAGGCGGCATACGCCCATTTTTTAGGCAAATATAGAATGAAACATCTCTAATTCGTTGCTTTTTATAGCTTTTCAAAATGGCATGGAAAATGCTTCGTAAAAAACAAAGGCCCGATCGCCAGACCGCTCACACGGTGGGTCCTCACCCATTCATTGAGGAGTTTCCCATGTTGGCCAAAATTGTAGACTTTCAGCCCAAAAATAAAACTCAAAGCCAGAACACAGGCTTAACCGAAGCTTTGGGCTTTCTAAATCGTGTATCTACGATTGTTGATCGCCATGACGATTTTAAAACAGCAACCCAGCAAATCTTTGCCGAAGTCTGTACCTACACCCAATGGCCCATTGCCCATCTTTACATCAACACAACAGAAAAACCGGATACTTATATTTCCAACGGCATTTGGTATTTAGAAAACGGGTTTGACAAAAACGCCATTGATGAATTCGTCACCATCAGCGAAGAAAGCATCTTTGAAACGGGCAAAGGCCTGATCGGCCTGATCGCACAGGAAAAAGAAGCCAAAGCCATCGAAGACGTTACCGTCCTGACACAGTTTCTCAGAGCCGAGGCGGCAGCACGTAACGGCGTGCGTGGTTTTTTCGGTTTTCCCATTCTGGTTAATCAAAAATGTGTCGCCGTTGCTGAATTTTACAGCCGTCAAACCGGACTGCTTGACCCAACAGCCTTGGAAATCATGCAATATGTCAGCTCACAACTGGCACGTCTTTATGAACGGGCAACCCACCTTGATCATCAGGAACAACTGATCGAACAATTTCAGTCCAACGTACAAACATCTATCCAAAAACTGGCAGAAGGTTCCCGTGAACTGGAAAATGTAGCCAGTGGTGTTCAACAACAAGCCAACTTAACCAACCACCAAAGCGACCAAGTCACACGCGGCAGCAATTCCATTGCCGGTAATATGGAAACCTTGCAACAGGCAATGGAAGAACTGGTTCATATTGAAGGCCAAACATTGGAGTCCAGTACAACTGTCAATTCAACGGTGGAAGAATTGGCAAAAAACGTCTTCGCGACCTTACAGGAATTACACCAATTAGGTACACTCAGCGCACAAATTGAAAGCATTGCTCATAACGTTTCCGAAATATCATCCCAAGTACGTATGCTCGGCCTAAACGCATCGATTGAAGCCGCACGGGCTGGTATTGCAGGTAAAGGTTTTGCCATTGTCGCCGGTGAAATTAAGTCACTGGCTCAACAATCAGAAAAATCATCACAGGACATCTCCACCCAACTCAGTGAAATTCGCACAATTGCGGATTCCAGCATCAATTGTATGCAAACTGTTCGTCAGTCTATGGATATGCTGGAAAACTGTACCGGAAACCTGAGCAACGTTGTGGATCAACAACATCAAGCCACCCAAACCATTCGCCAAAATCTGCAAGACGCCCAAGGCACCTTTGCACATATCGGGCAGGATATCGCAGGAATGGGCAACGCATCGGCAGACTTGCTGAACTTGGCACAAAATGCCAGTATACAAGTGCAATCCATCAAGGGGTTAAGCGAAAGTATTTCGAGTTCCAGCCATGATTTTATCGCCGCGCTTAAAAATTAGGCGATACCTCAATTCAACTGTTTTTCATGACCTCTGCGCCAGGCCGACATGGTCTGGTGTTTGAGCTTCACGAAACACAGGGCTGTCATTAAGGCATCATGGACCGCATTATGTGCGGGTAATGCGGGTAGATCGAGTGTTTTTCGAATATTTTCGAAACTCAAATCAACATAGCGGTCGATATCCCCGCGTGTCTGCCAATCATAATATTGGGCGGACACTTCAATTTGGCGATTAGGAAGGCCAATGCCGATCATATCCTTCAAATATCGATTGACCACCGCAACATCAAATTCCAGATAATAGCCAACAACCGGGCGAGAACCGATAAATTCGACCAGTTGCTTGACCGCATCCTGTACGCAGTGCCCTTTTATTGCATCTGTTTTACGGATACGGTGCACCTTGATCGCTTCTTCATCAAAATGACCTTCGGCGCGAACTTCCAGATACAATTTTTGGCTACTCAGCACGCGATGATCGCGGATACGCACCGCCCCGATTGACAAAATCTGTGCCATACGCGGGTCCAAATTTGTGGTTTCCAAATCAAAGCAGACATATTCGTTTTCCGGTTCTTCTTCAAAAAGGAAACCATAAGACGGGTCTTGCAACCGCTTTTTCATCCATGCCCGTTTTAACCTCTGCCACATGATTAAAAATGTCCCAGATTGAAATGATGCGTGACCACGTTTTTAAATTCTTTCACCAACTGCAAGGAATCTTTGAGAAGGTCTTTTTCCAACTTGTGTAAACTCTTGATCCGCACAAAATTGGTTGCCCCCTTAAATTCCCCATCCGCGTTGAACGAGGCTTTTAATTTTAATCCCCGCAAAAACTCAAAGGCATCAATTAAATCTTCACCAAACCGCTTATCAAGGACACCAACTTCTGCTAAGGCCGAAATGCGACGCAAGGTGTTGGTGGTATGGATTTTATGCTTGATCGCCAAAACACGCGCACCGTGAACGATGGTGAAAATTCCACCTTTTTTCAAATCCATCTCGCCTTCATGCTCGCCCTTTTCGACTTTCAAACGGTGAAACATACCCAATGGTGTATCAAACGACACAATCGGGGCGGCAAACATGGCATAAAACCCATCATGATCGCTAAGCACCTGATGAAAATATTCTTTGGCCTCGCGTAATAAATTCTTATCCCCACAGGCAGATACCGCATCGACAAAAGCCGACAAGCCAATCATGCTGTTTTCATCCGGCTGATTGACCCATTGAAAGATTTTACGCTTATACTCACTCAGGCTCATACACCAGTCCGGGTTGGACACCATCATATGACCAGGACAAGGCGGAAAACCAAAACTGTCCAGCACATCGGAAAACTCCCGACCAAAGGCACGCACGGCTTCGACATCATATCCATCACGAATGATCAGCGCATTATCTTGATCTGTACGCAAAACCTGTTCGCGCCGTCCTTCACTGCCCATAATAATCAAGCACGTATTTTCTATTATCCCTTTGGGCGCAATTAATTGAGTTAATTTGGTAAAAACACGCTGGTTCACCTCAGACACCAGTCGCGTGATGATGGCAATGCTGGTTCCACTGTCATGCAGCAAGCCGACAAGATCGTTGATGCCTGTCACCACATCTTTTAATTCTGAAAGGTTTTGCGCGCGCTCCACCTGCAAAAACAGCAAATAGGAATGGTTGGACAAGAAACTGAGCAAATCGGTCAGTTCCAGCACACCGATAATGCGATCCCCATCACGCACAACGACCCGGTTGATCTTGTGTTTCACCATCGTAATCATGGCATGGCTCATGGGGTCTTGTTGGTTCACCCCGATTAAATCAATCAGGCACACATCCCCGACCGGGGTTTGCGCCGGGATCCCGTCAATCAAGGCACTGTCACGCAGTTTTGAGGATGTAATCAAACCGCATACCTCGTTTTGGCGATCCGTCACCAAAATAGATGTCGTCGCATGATCACGCATCAAACGGGCCGCATCCGACATCGGTGCACTGGCCGCAATAGATAAAGGATGTTGAACCACTTTTTGTACAGGCGTTGCCAACAAGGGGCTGGCCGTATAGCTGGAAGCCCGCGCCGGGGTCATATTTACTTTGTCACGAATAGATTTAAAAAAGAAACCATGAAAATCTTCATTCTGTTTCAAAATATCTTCAAACAAGGCTGCCGGTAGCAAATAGATCAAGGCCTCTTCCACTACCGTAAAGGTACTGGAACGCTTTCCTTCAATCAACCAACGTGCGCCAAATACATCATGTTCACCATGCACATTCAGGGTTTCCCCATCCTGTGTTTCATGAACAATCCCTTTTATTAAAATGAATAGGGACTGGATTTCCTTGTTCGGTTCAATCAGGACCTCACCTTCCTGAAAGTAACCAATATCCAGCGCCTCACTAAACTTATCACGTTCGGACGGTGTCAATAGATTGAAAGGCGGGAAATCAAAATTAAAAAACTCAGTCATCACGGGATCACTTTCACAAGAAAAATCCCGAAAAGGAAGGGCCGAAATTTCCCTCCCCTTTCAGGACTTCAAGTTTGACAAGTCTAGAGCTCGAAAGGCATGGCTCGCATACCTTTCGAACTATTGTGCTCATTTTAGTGGGCAGAAGCACCTTCCGCACCCACACCTGTTTGCGAACGAACAGATTGTGAGTCGAACAGTTCTGCTTCTTTACGAGCTTGTTCAGAGTTATCCAGTTTTGAGAAAACATAGATCGCAAGGAACGCTGTTGTCATAGAGAACAAAGCCGGGTGTTTGTACGGGAAAATCGCTTCTTCAAAACCGAAGATGCTGACCCAGATAGTCGGGGATAGGATCACCAGTGTCAAAGCCGTCAACAGACCAATAAAGCCACCGATGAAAGCGCCGCGTGTGGTCAAACCTTTCCAATACATGGACAGGATCAGAACCGGGAAGTTGGCAGAACCAGCAATACCGAAGGCCAAACCAACCATGAAGGCGATGTTCTGTTTCTCAAAGGCAATCCCCAAAACGATAGCCAATAGACCAAGGCAGATGGTTGCGATACGAGAAACACGAATTTCCTGTTGTTCTGTTGCTTTGCCTTTTTTGAAGACAGAGGCGTACAGATCATGTGAAATCGCAGACGCACCCGCCAAAGCCAGACCAGACACAACCGCAAGGATCGTCGCGAAGGCAACGGCTGAAATAAAGCCGAAGAACAAGTCACCGCCAACGGCTTGTGCAAGATGCATCGCCGCCATATTGCCGCCACCGATCAATTTCCCAGCAGCGTCATAGAAGCTTTTGTCCGTGCCAACGATAACAATCGCACACAGACCCATCGTACAAACAACCATGAAGAAATAGCCGATAAACCCGGTTGCGTAGAACACTGATTTGCGGGCTTCTTTCGCGTCTGTTACCGTGAAGAAACGCATCAGAATATGCGGCAAACCGGCTGTCCCGAACATCAGGGCCAGACCCAGTGAAATTGCGGAAACAGGATCAGCCAACAAGCCGCCCGGTGCCATCAAGGAAATACCGGACCTGTGAACTTCCGTTGCCTTGGTTGCAAGGGCTTCGAAATTGAAACCAAACTGGGACATGGCCATAATAACCATGAACGTACCACCAAACAACAGCAGGCAGGCTTTGATAATCTGTACCCATGTGGTTGCGATCATACCGCCAAACGTCACGTAGACCATCATCATGATCCCAACAAGGACAACGGCATAAGCATAGTCCAGACCGAACAGCAATTGGATCAGTTTACCCGCACCCACCATCTGCGCGATAAGATAGAGCACAACAACCGACAGCGCACCGGAAGCCGCCAAAGAACGGATCGGTGTTTGCTGTAAACGGAAAGAACAGATATCAGCAAACGTAAATTTGCCAAGGTTACGCAAACGTTCTGCCATCATAAACAGGATGATCGGCCAACCGACCAAAAAGCCGATGGAATAAACAAAACCGTCATAGCCTTTGGCAAATACCAGACCGGATAAACCCAGCAAAGTTGCCGCAGACATATAGTCCCCGGCAATCGCAAGACCGTTCTGGAAGCCTGTGATCCCGCCACCAGCAGTATAGAAATCTTTTGCTGATTTTGTGCGGCGCGCGGCCCAATATGTAATCCCCAAAGTGATGCAAACAAAGATTACAAACATGGAAATCGCAGACAGGTTAACCGGCTGTTTCGTAACTTCCCCTTCAATTGCACCGGCAGCCCATACAGGGTCGCCAGCAAACAACATAAGGGCAAAAAGACCGGAAACGGTCAAAATACGGTTCAAACTCATTTGCTTGCATCCTCCACAATCTGTTTGTTGAGGGTGTCAAACTCGCTGTTGGCACGACGCACATAAATACCTGTGCTTAACCATGCAAAAATGATAATCGCTGCACCGATAGGTATGCCAACGCTTGTCGTCATACCTTCAGCCAATGGTGTTGCCAGCTTTTCAGGAGCGAAAGCAACAACCATGATAAAACCGTAATAAACAGTCAAAATAATGATAGACAAAATAAGTGCAAAACGTCCCCGACGTTTTTGCAAGTCACTAAATCGCGGATCTTTTTTGATCCGCTCATAAATATGTTCAGACATTTTTTTCTCCCCGCCCAATATGAAATTGGGTCATTAAATCTGCCCCTTTGCCATATACCTATTCAATCTAATAATCCAGTATCAAAATACCGATTTCTTTATTTTTTCGCAGAATCCTGCTGGTCTTACCGGTTTAAATCAAAATATAAAAATTTAAAAAAAAGAAAAAATCCCCTGAAACAGTTGAGTTTTCTTGCATTGCAGCTTCGCAGATGCACAATTTATATTAAAGAAATATAATTTAATTATTTTGCCAATCTTTCTTTTCTTGCAGATGAAATCTCAAAATATTTTTTTTACAGAGATATAAAATTACTGGATTCGCCAGAACTTCGACTAACCAGTCAAGTTTTCATGCGCAAACACGCAGCAATTGCCCTCAAAGTCCGCTCAAACTCTATATTCTTGTCCAATAAAGAAAATAAAAATTGTAATGTGGCATGATTAAATTAACTTAGTATCAACTCTGGCCTTTTTGGTCAGAACACTAGGGGTCTACCCTAGCCATCCATTTCGTTTCAAACTGAAAAGCAGGGACTGCTATGTTCAACAAAAAAATTCTCGGCGTGTTTGCAACAGCCGCTTACATCGGTGTCAGCGCACTTTTCCCCGCTGTAGCCCAAGCTGACAGCAAAACAGTTAAAATCACCGCAATCGTCGAACACCCCGCCTTGGATGCTGTTCGTAAAGGCGTAAAAGACGTTTTGGGTGAAAATGGCTACAAAGTGGGTGAGAACCTGAACTGGGAATTTCAAAGTGCACAAGGCGATGTCGGCATTGCAGGTCAAATCGCCAAGAAATTCGTCGGTGAAAACCCCGATGTGATCGTTGCCATCGCAACACCGTCGGCACAAGCTGCCGTGGCTTCTGCACGTGGTCACATTCCGGTTGTCTTTTCTGCCGTAACCGACCCGGTTGCCGCCAAGCTGGTTAAATCGTGGAAAGCATCCGGTGGTTCAGTCACCGGGGTCAGCGATATGTTGCCGCTGGAAAAACACCTGCAACTCATCACAGATGCCCTGCCGAACGCCAAAACCATTGGTGTTCCTTACAACCCAGGTGAAACCAACGCTGTCGTTCTGGTTGAGAACTTCAAAAAAATCGCAGAAAGCAAAGGCATTAAAGTCGTCACTGCCTCCGCCCCATCCAGTGGGGATGTTTTGATGGCGGTTCGCAGTCTTGTCGGTAAAGTAGATGCCATCTATGTCACAACGGACAACACCATTGTCAGCGCCTTTGAATCCGTCGTTAAAGTCGGTATCGACGCCCAAATCCCGGTCTTTGCTGGCGATACAGGTTCGGTTGAACGTGGCGCGGCAGCGGCCCTGGGCTTTGACTATTACGACATTGGCCGTCAAACAGGCCAAATCGTTCTGGATGTCTTAAAAGGTAAAAAAGCCGGTGACATCGACGTTCAAGGCGTAGATAAAACCAATTTGCACGTCAATCTGGGGACAGCCAAACAAATGGGGCTGACTTTGGACGAACAAATGGTTAAAAAGGCCGAAAAAGTCGTTGAATAATCTTTCTTGATTTCACGATCTGTTCTGATTGATCCGCTGCCTTCATCCTTGAGGGCGGCGGATCATACTATGTAGATGTAAGGTTCTGGTATGAGTTTAATCGCCTTTCTCGGTGCAATAGAAACCGGCCTCCTGTTCGGTATTGTCGCGCTTGGGGTCTTTATTAGTTTTCGCGTTCTTGATTTTCCCGATCTGACCGTTGACGGCAGTCTGCCTATGGGTGCTGCCACAAGTGCAACCCTGATCGTTGCGGGTGTAAACCCGTTTCTGTCCCTTCTTGGGGCGATCATTGCCGGGGCATTGGCCGGGCTGGTCACCGCATGGTTGAACGTAAAACTCGGCATTTTGCATCTTCTTGCCAGTATCCTGACCATGATCGCACTTTATTCCGTTAATTTGCGCATTATGGGCAAACCCAACCAAGCCTTGCTGGGGGAAGAAACCGTCTTTACCCCATTCGAAAAACTGATCGACCTGCCTTATTATTGGGTTACCCCTATTGTTTTGCTCGTCATTATTGCTGTCTTACTGGTTTTGTTAAATTTATTCCTGTCTTCAGAAACCGGCCTTGGTATGCGGGCCACGGGTGTCAACGGACGCATGGCCGCTGCACAAGGTATTAACACCGGTAAAATGAAACTGGTTGGTATCGCGCTGAGTAACGCAATGGTCGCATTGGCGGGTGCCTTGTTTGCACAAATTCAAGGCGGGGCCGATATCACAATGGGCGTTGGCGTCATTGTTGTTGGTCTGGCTGCCGTAATTTTAGGCGAAGCAACCTTTTCGACCCGCACCATTATTTTGGCGACAATCGGCTGCGTCATCGGGTCAATCCTGTATCGCGTTGTTGTTGCCGTAGCCTTGAACGCCGATTTTATCGGTTTGCAAGCTCAAGATCTGAAACTCGTCACCGCCGTTCTCGTGGTTCTCGCCATGACATTACCTGGTGCACGACAAAAATGGGCAAAACGTAAATCCGTGAAAGGAGCCGGCCAATGATCGAAGCAAAAGACATCCAAGTCGTCTTCAATCCGGGTACCGCCATTGAAAACAAAGCCCTGCGTGGCATGAACCTGCAAATCCCCGAAAGCCAGTTTGTCACCGTGATCGGATCAAACGGGGCCGGTAAATCCACTTTCCTGAATGTGTTGGCTGGTGAGATTAAAGCGGACGCAGGCTCGGTTAAAATCGATGAACAAGATGTTACCAACTGGTCAACAGCACGACGTTCCGGTCTGGTTGCGCGCGTTTTCCAAGACCCGATGGCCGGAACATGTGAAAGCCTGACCATCGAAGAAAATCTCGCTTTGGCTTCCGGGCGCGGTCAAAAACGTGGTTTTTCCCACGCGGTCACAACGGAACGTCGCGAATTATTCCGCGAAAAAATCTCCGTCCTTGGTCTTGGCCTTGAAAATCGCCTTGAAGACAAAATGGGCCTGCTGTCCGGTGGACAACGCCAAGCCGTCAGTCTGGTTATGGCAACATTAAACCCTATGAAAATCCTTTTGCTGGATGAACATACCGCCGCACTTGACCCCAAAACCGCCGCTTTCGTTCTTGAACTGACCGAAAAACTGGTCAACGAAGGGCAACTGACCACCATGATGGTCACCCATTCCATGCGACAAGCGCTCGATCACGGCCAACGGACCGTCATGTTACATGAAGGGCGCGTCGTTCTGGATGTGGAAGGCGATCAACGCAAAAATATGAAAGTCGAAGACCTGCTGCATATGTTTGAAAAAGTACGCGGCGAAGAAATCGACGACGACAAGTTGTTGCTCAGCTAGATAAAAATGCCCTGCCCTTTCTTCTATGCGAATAAGGTGCAGGGCATTAGCTTATTATCCGCAAGGTACGGTTTACCTTGACACACCGCACAATCTCGCTAATTTGCCCCTCTTGATGTTAATTTATTATTTTAAAGAGTGAGTGCGAGATCAATGGTCGCGATTACTTTGCCCGATGGCTCTAAACGTGAATTCGACGGTTCTGTCACCGGCGCCCAAGTGGCTGCCGACATTGGTGCTGGCTTGGCCAAGGCTGCCTTGGCTATACGCATCAATGGCGAGATGAAAGACCTGTCTTTGACGATCACCGATGATTGCGAGATGTCCATTGTCACGGCCAAGGATGAAGATGCGCTTGAGCTTTTGCGCCACGATGCCGCTCACGTTATGGCACAGGCCGTCCAGGAACTGTTTGACAATGTTCAGGTCACCATCGGCCCGGCCATTGAAAACGGTTATTACTACGACTTTGCAACCGAAAAACCGTTCAGCCCAGAAGATCTGGAAAAGATCGAAAAGCGTATGGAAGAAATCGTGGATCGCGATCTCCCTATTGAACGCGAAGTCTGGGATCGCAACGAACTGATCGCCAAGTTCAAAGAAATGGGCGAGCATTATAAAGCCGAGATTATCGAAAGTATCCCCGAAGGCGAAGATGTCACTGTCTATCGCCAAGGCGACTGGTTCGATGTCTGTCGTGGCCCCCACCTGCCGTCAACCGGCAAACTGGGCAAGGCGTTTAAACTGATGAAAGTTGCCGGAGCCTATTGGCGCGGTGATTCCAAGAACGAGATGCTGCAACGTATCTACGGGACAGCATGGACAGATAAAAAAGCCCTGCGCCAATACTTGCATATGCTGGAAGAAGCCGAAAAACGCGATCACCGTAAGCTCGGCAAGGAAATGAGCCTCTTCCATTTTCAGGAAGAGGCAGTTGGTTCCGTCTTTTGGCATCCCCACGGCTGGAAAATTTATCGCACCGTTCAGGGATACATGCGTGATCGTCTGGAAAACGCAGGTTATGTAGAAGTCAATACACCACAAATGGTGGATCGTAAATTGTGGGAAGATTCCGGGCACTGGGAAAAATTCCGCGAAAATATGTTCATCACCGGGTCTGAAGATAAAGTTCTCGCCATCAAACCGATGAACTGTCCCTGTCACGTCCAGATCTTTAACCAAGGTCTGAAATCCTACCGTGACCTGCCGTTGCGCATGGCTGAATTCGGTTCCTGTTTCCGTAACGAGCCATCCGGTGCCTTGCATGGCTTGATGCGTGTGCGTTCCTTTACACAGGATGACGCGCATATTTTCTGTAGCCCGGATCAGATTATTTCTGAAACCAAGATTTTCTGTGATCTTCTTAAATCCGTTTATAAAGATTTCGGCTTTGAAGAAGTCAAAGTTAAATTCTCTGATCGCCCGGACGTACGTGCCGGTTCCGACGAAACGTGGGACAAGGCCGAAGGCGCCTTGAAAGAAGCAACCGAAGCAGCAGGTCTGGAATGGACATTGAATCCGGGTGAAGGCGCGTTCTACGGTCCCAAACTGGAATTCGTTCTGCGCGATGCCATTGGCCGGGATTGGCAGTGTGGTACCCTGCAGGTTGATTTCGTTTTGCCGGAACGACTGGATGCCGACTACATCGGTGAAGACGGACAAAAACACCGCCCGGTCATGTTGCACCGTGCGATTCTCGGTTCTTTTGAGCGTTTCATCGGTATTTTGATCGAAAACTTCGCAGGCCGCTTCCCATTATGGTTGGCCCCGCAACAAGTTGTCGTTGCTTCAATCACAAGTGACCATAACGACTATGCACAAGAAGTGTGCAACATGCTCAAACAGTACGGTTTGTCTTGTGAAACGGACTTCCGCAATGAAAGTATTAACTATAAAATCCGCGAACATTCCCATGCAAAAGTACCAGTTATTCTGGTCGTCGGTGGCAAAGAAGTCGAAAATCGTAGCGTTGCCATGCGTCGTTTGGGTGGAAAAACGCAAGAAATTCTTGCACTTGACGAAGCGGTAGATAAACTAGTGAGCGAAGCGGCCCGCCCAACAGGTAAATAGGGCGTCCCTTCTTCGTTTTTTTGGCGTAGCAAGATATAGGAGAATTTCAATAGCTCGTCGTCCGATGAAGGCGCAACCGGCCCAAGATGGTCCTCGCGTCAATAAAGAAATCCGCGCTCCGCAAGTTCGGCTCGTAGATGAGAATGGTGAAATGGTTGGCGTTGTCTCAATTGATGAGGCACTGAAACGCGCGCAGAAAGCAGGCATCGACCTGATCGAAGTGTCGCCCAACGCCGAGCCGCCTGTTTGTAAAATCCTGGATTCAGGTAAATACAAATATGAAGCTCAGAAACGAAAAGCTGAAGCCAAGAAAAAGCAGAAGGTCGTTCAGGTCAAAGAGATCAAAATGCGTCCTGGCATTGATCAACACGACTATGAAGTCAAGATGCGCAATGTCGTCAAATTCCTTGATAACGGTGATAAGGTAAAAATTACCTTACGTTACCGTGGTCGTGAAATGGCTCACCAGGAATTGGGGATGGAAGTTCTCAACCGCGTAAAAGCGGATACGACAGAAATTGCAAAAGTTGAACATCAGCCGAAAATGGAAGGCCGTCAGATGATTATGATCCTTGGCCCAATCCCGACTGGCGTAAAATAGTTTATCGCACTTGTGATGTAAAAAAACGGCGCTAAAAACAGCGCCGTTTTTTATTTGCGCACCTGAAATGTTTCCGTCAATTTTGTGTACAATTGAGACCAGTTCAGCGGCTTGGTCACCACATCATTTGCGCCCGCTTCCAAATATTTACCACGATGTTCTGGAAAAGCATCCGCCGTAAATGCAAAAATCACGGTATTGCAATTAAGGTTTTGATCCTTTCGAATATGTAAAATGGCCTCAACACCATCCATCACTGGCATTTGCATATCCATAAGAATAATATCAAACTTCTTTTTCTGCGCAATATCTACGGCTTCTTGACCATTAGAAACGATATCAACCATATGTCCTTTTTGACGTAAAAGCGCTGAAACAACCTTTTGATTAACCACATTGTCTTCTGCCAACAACATCTGTAACGAACCAATATCCATTTTACGAGATGGATTGTTATTTGGGGCATGTACCTGATCAACGGGTATATCTACTGAAAAAGTTGATCCAGAATTCAATTCACTATTAATTTTTAGACGCCCACCTAAAAGTTGGCACAATTGTTTAGTAATTGTCAGCCCAAGCCCCGTACCACCATACTTACGCGTTGTCGATGCATCAGCCTGTGTAAAAGGCTCAAAGGCACTATCCACCTGTTCTGGCGTCATACCGATACCAGTATCTTCCACCGCAATATTTAGGGATACTTTACCCGGCACCAATGGGGTGACACGCATGTTAACCCGCACATGTCCCGTTTCCGTAAATTTTACCGCATTACTCACTAAATTCGACACAATTTGGCGTAAACGTAAACCATCCGACTTTACCCAAATATCACTATAGTCTTGCGCATTTGACGTTAGCTCAACCCCTTTAGCCTGCGCTGTCTCCTTAAACAAATGCAACACATTTTCAATAATGGCGCTAGAGTTACAAGGCAAAATTTCAATTTGTAATTTCCCTGCTTCAATTTTTGATAAATCAAGAATATCATTCAATAACATCATCAATGCATTAGAAGAACTGCCCAGATCATCCAGAAGGTCCGCAACTTGTTGTGGATTGCATTGATTTGATTTCAGAAGCTCAATAATCCCCTTGATCCCGGTCATGGGGGTACGTAACTCGTGGCTCATCGTTGCCAGAAAATGCGATTTTGCCTCACTCGCTAACCGTGCTTCATGAGACGCCGCTAATGCCCTTTCCTGTAATTCCTTTTGCTCGGAAATATCCATAAGCGCCCCCACCAGATAATCAAAACTACCGTCATCATCAACAACGGGGGAAATGGCGGTTGATGTTGGGATCAACTGTCCATCCTTGGTTCTATTGATAAATTCTCCTTGCCATGTCTCTCCTCGATTTATACTCGCCCATAAATTTTGATAAACCCCTTCCGGTGCCATTCCACTTTTAATAATCGAGGGACGCTGACCGATATATTCTTCTCTTGAATACCCGTAAATTCTCTCAAACGCAGGGTTGGCATAATGAATTACACCCTGCTTATCCGTAATTAAAAAAGATACCGGTGATTGTTGTACAGCCGAAGACAACAGGCGTATTTCTTTGCGTAAAATTTTCGAACGCTGCAAATCTAAATAAAGCCAGAACGCAATGACCAAAATCCCAAACGTGGCAAGTAAAAGCGACAAAATTAGAATTTTATTCTCTTCCAACCAATTGCTAAATGTTGCGCCATGATCAACACTGACAACAATACCCAAGGGATATTTGCTGGAAAAACGGATTGTCGTTTTACTTTTCACCAACCAACCTTCTTGTTCTCTTAGATGGCTTTCATCCCGCCCTTCTTTAAAGCTCGAAATCGCTTTTTGAATGGCATTCAAGCTCGTACTTTCGCGTCCTTTCGATAAGAGAACAGTACCATCCGCACGAAGAAGGGCATAACTATCACGATAGCCAAGGTCGGTTGTATTAAACAAACGATCCATATAATGAGCATTCATCCCCACCAGGACCCGATAGGCCGCCTCTGGAGAAGTATTGTTCAGACTTAAGAGTAATGGTATTAGCCTGCGCGGCGAAGACTTCGATGCGACATCACCCATTTCCGGTAAAAAGCGCCCATCAATTGTATCGCCAATTTGTATACCCAAAGACAACACATTAAACGGCTCATCAGAAAAACGTAAGCGCTCAAGGTCAATTTTTGTACGACTGCGCATATTGCTGTTAAACAGAACATCATCGCCACGTAAAAGAATAACCTGACGGATATGAGGCGCAAATCGAATCAGATTGCCAATACGCCGTTCATAAATGGCGAGATCAATATCACCTTCTTCAAGTTCCAAATCCTGCAAAATTCCGAACAGGCTATTTTCAACAGCCTCAACCATGCGCGTGATACTGCTTTCGATCATGCGTGCATAAAGCTTACTCAGGTTATCTCGTTCTGCAATCGCAGCCTGAAAACTGATCCAAAGCATAGAGGCCACCAGCCCCAAAACACCAAACGAAATAACCGTATAGCGCATAAAAGGCGGACGATGTCTTTTAAATATACGATACTTCTTTGACGCCAAGTGACCGATCTTTCACGAAAACATATTCTTGTATTTATTTTATAAACCAATATCTAAAAGAAAACTACGATATCAGTAATCATAAAAGTTACAACTTGCTTCATATTAAACCCTGAATTAATAATAATCAGCTAATTTCGATGGGGAATTACGAAAATGTTACGTATGATTGTTAGTGTAATTTTATTTACACTTTTTGCACTGCCAACTAATTCTAATGCCGAAAGTCGGCTTGAAACAATTCAAAAAAACAATGAACTTCGCGTTTGTATTTGGCCAGGATACTTTGCCATTTCCTATCGCAATCCCAGAACGGGGCAATTGGAAGGCATCGATATTGATATGGCGCATGAATTTGCAAAATATCTAGAGGTAAACCTTAAGTTTATCGATAGCTCTTTTGGCAAAATTAAAGAAAATATGACCAATGATGCATGCGATATTTCCATGCATGGTGTCGGTGTACGCGATGATCGCAAACCTTTTATGGATTTCTCCGAACCACACTTGATCAGCGGAATTTATGCGATCTCTATGAAATCCAACCCAACGATTAAACGTTGGGAAGATATCGACCAAAAAGATCATATCGTTGTGGTTCAAAAAGGAACCTATATGGAACCGGTCATGCGTGAGTATCTGAAAAAGGCAGAGCTTTCTGTCGTAGACAGCTTCAAAGCCCGTGAACAAGAAGTTGAAGCCGGGCGTGCCGATGTCTTTATGACCGATTTTCCCTATGGTCGGCGTATGGCATCCCTCACCACTTGGGCGCATTTGATGGAACCGAAAAAAACGTTGGCCCCCACACCATATGCTTATGCCGTCCCCAAGGGGGAACCCGATTGGCTGGCAAAGGTCAATGAGTTCCTTCAAATCGTTAAGAAAGATGGACGACTGGCTGCTTCTGCCAAAAAATATGGCCTCAGCCCGATTGTCGCCAAATAAGACCTAGACCTTCTAAGCAAACTATTCCAAAGCCCGTGAAACCTTGTGTTTCTGCGGGCTTTTTCATGCCTTAACCAATTCGTTAACAAAAGGTAAATTTTTATTTATAATCAATAAGTTATCAATAAAAAACTTTGTAAGCGTTAAGACTTTTTTTACCCGATTCGCCGTAGATTCTTTCTCATGAAAACGCTACAAACTTTACCGCTGAATCAAATCTTGCAAGGTGATTGTATTGAAATGATGAACAGCCTTCCGGAAAAATCTGTTGATCTGATTTTTGCGGATCCGCCCTATAACCTGCAACTCGGTGGTGACCTGCATCGCCCCAACAACACCAAAGTCGACGCCTGCGATGATCACTGGGACCAGTTCGACAGCTTTAAGGCTTATGATGATTTTTCCAAAGCCTGGTTGAAAGCCGCACGTCGTATTTTAAAAGACGACGGTACGATTTGGGTGATTGGATCTTATCACAACATTTTCCGTGTGGGTGTTACCTTGCAGGATTTGGGCTATTGGATGCTCAACGATGTTATCTGGCGCAAGACAAACCCGATGCCCAATTTTCGGGGCCGTCGTTTTACCAATGCGCACGAAACAATGATCTGGTGTTCCAAATCAGAAAAAGCCAAATACAACTTCAATTACGAGGCCATGAAAGCCTTTAACGACGATGTGCAAATGCGATCAGACTGGCTGCTACCCATCTGCAACGGGGGGGAGCGCCTGAAAGACGATGCCGGACAAAAAGCACATCCAACCCAAAAACCGGAAAGCCTGCTCTATCGCGTGATTATGGCGTCCAGTAAACCCGGTGATGTCGTTCTTGATCCCTTCTTTGGAACAGGCACAACGGGTGCCGTTGCCAAAAAACTCGGGCGCAACTTCATCGGTCTGGAACGTGAAACCGATTATATCAAGGTTGCTGAAAAACGTATCAAGGCAATCAAAGGCACGGTTGACACATCCCTGTTGACCACACCGGCCAAACGTCAAGCCCCGCGCATTCCGTTTGGGACACTGCTGGAACGCGGTCTTTTGGAACCGGGCACAACACTGACCGATATCAAGGGACGCTACCAAGCCAAGGTCCGTGCCGATGGAACACTCAGTGCCGCCAATTTCCGGGGATCCATCCATCAGGTAGGTGCCCGTGTCCAAAATGCACAAGCCTGCAACGGCTGGACCTTCTGGCATATGGAAAAAGCGGGAAGTCGCGTCTGTATCGACGAACTTCGTGAACAGGTCCGCGCTGAAATGGCCAGCTAATCTATTTTCTCTATATACGCGGCTTTCGTCTTGAACGCTGAAAGACGGCTGCCCTTGATTTCGGACATATCCCACAGCGTTTTCATCATCGGGATATATCCAAAAAAATACCCTCGCTCTGATCAAGCGAGGGTATTTTTTGTGGGTTTGCCGATTTACATAACCGACTTCAAGGATCTTGTGCCGTAATCGTAACGGTTGGTGGTTGTGGGAAAGTGACTGTACAGGCACCACCACCATGTCCAAAAGCCTGGGAGGTATCGAACTTCACATCAATACGCGGGAGCTCACCTTTGCAGGTGTAAGGCGATGCAAGTGCGATGGTCATTGTAAACTGGCTGGCCCCATCTGTTTGCGTAATACCGTAAGTCGAATAGTTAAATCCAGCCAACCCGGGCACCGCTTGAACCGTTGCCTGATTGGGAAGCTGCATGGTTGCTGGCAACACCGCCCCACCAGAGGCCGCACCGGCTAAAAACGCACCACGCGCGCCGCTGCCACCGTTTGTTTTACACGTCCCGTCATCCCCACTGATCACAAAGGACGTGGACATTGTTACCCGGACATGGGACCAGGTTTGAAAAAGCGGGATCCCTTGCAGGTCAATAAATTTACCGACCTCTTCCCCAGCGCTGGCAGAGGCGATATCAAAAACTTTGGATGAACTTCCCAAAACGAATGGCGCGGTACATGTTGCACTTTGGCACAGTTCAACCTTGGTAATCGTCACATCATAACGTGTTGCCTGACCCGAATTTGTCCCTGTGATTGGGCTTGCATTGACCGATGCTGCAAAGAACAACACAGACAAAACAAAAAATATGTTTGTAAATTTTAACATTTTTCTCTCCGATCCGGCTTAGTTGCTGCGACTAATCACAACGCCGCTGGAACGACGTTCAACAATAATACGATTTTCGCGGCGCACTTTATCCAGATTATGTTCGCTCATATCGCGCATATCCCATGCCTGATCGGCAATAAAGGATGAACTGAGGGCCACAGGCCGATTGGGCTGCCCCCCACCGGGACCAAAATTGAAGCTCAGCTTCATAAAGACTTCATCGTCGCTGAAATTATCATCGCGCCAACCCGCTTCAACCGTCAGATTTTGGTAAACGTCGGCTTCCATACTGGCTGTCCAGCCCTTGATATCTTCGCTATTGAGAACCGAATCCCAGAAATACCGTTTTCCATAGACCCGTGCCCACGGCATATAAGGGATTTGCAGACCAAGCTCAACATCGTAGCCATCCAGCACTTCTTCGCGGGTATCACCACTCAGGCCACGTCCGCTTGCCCCGCCGATTCCCCAATAGGCATTGCTGGCAAAATCCAGACCGGACCATTTTGCCTCAACTCCCATACCAAAACGTTTATGGCGGCGTTTCCATTCCCAATCAAAGAAGGTGTTCGCCCCCAGCATAATTGTATTGTCGTTTAATAACTGACGATACCCCAAACCGATGTTTGTTACATCGCGGTCCGTCCCCAGATATTCATACCGGTTTTGGCTGAGTTGAGTGAAAACGGTTTGTTCCTTGCCTTCACTTTCGTAAAGGGGCTGCACAGTCAACAAAGACCAATAAGGTTTGCCGTCATCCTGTATTTCAGCCTCAAATTCGATACGTTGGGCCCATTCAGGCAAATCTTCACCGATTGCCGGTAAAAAATATTCAATCGCAGCTTGCCCCAGATTAACAGCAGCCCCTTGAACATTGTCACTGGCCGCCATTTGAACGGATTGAGCGACTTTCTGATACGTTTTTTGCGCATTTGGATCTTCGGCGTTTGCCACCGTGACACAACCCGCAGATATGCCCGCAACAATTGTCGCACGACACATATACTTTAAGTCAAATCGAGACATTTTGTTAGACCTACATTCCCCTGAGAGCAAAAACTTGCTCTTTCTTCAAAACCTTGGCTAAATTAATGAGTTCTTACCCCTAACTCAATTGCTACACATGTAGCATACACCTCTTAATTACTACACAATAAAAGTGCATTTTACCATCCGGGGATATACGTAGCCAACGCCAACACTGTAGATTGACAAAATGACATCTGTGCAGACTGAACAAATCCGACTATTTGCCAAAGCCCCCAAAACCATTGTGATCGGGCACATCAGCTCGTTTGCCGTTTTGTTGTATCTGGCAACAAAATCCTCAGCCCTTCCATTTGGCTTGATTATCACGTGGGCCATTCTGGAACTTGCCCTCACGCCGGGGCTTTTACTTTACATGAAAATATGGGCAAAAGATCTGCCGGAAGACACAAAACTGCAAGACCGGTGGATCAGCTTTCTCAATGTACTGGTCTGTCTGGTCGGTAGCAGTTGGGGGATGATGCTGTATCTTTCGCTTGCAACAGAAGACCCGGCTTCTTTTGCCATGCAAATGGCCATTGCAGCCGGTTCAACGGCGGCGTCTGTCAAATCCCTTGGTCTGTTTCGCTGGACCTTTATTTGTTACGGCATTCCCTATCTGGGCCTGTTATCTATCAAGCTTGTTCTATTGGGCGGTGACTTTATTTTATTAGCCATTCTCGTCATGGTTTTTTTGCTTATGATGTTATTGCTGGCCAAGGATGTTTTGGCCTCTTTCATGGAATATGTCGCTATCAAAAACGAAAACCTTGATCTGATTGCCCAGCTTCAAAATGCCAATACGCAAGCCCGTTTGGCCAATCGGGAAAAAACCCGGCTGCTTGCCTCTGCCAGTCACGATTTGCGCCAACCGGTTCATGCAATGGGCTTGCACCTGGAAACCCTGTCTGGCAGTACGTTACCTGAGGCTGCGCAAAAAACCGTTGATCATTTACGTCAATCTATTCGCAATCTCAGCAATATGTTCACCTCTTTGCTGGATGTCAGCCTGTTGGAAACCGGAAATTTCACAGTTCAGACCCAAACGATCAATCTCCCGGCCTTTCTCAATAACATTGCCGAAGAATTCAAGCCATTGGCTGATATTTGCGGGGCAACCATTGAAATCAAATGCCCCCCTTACTGGATTGAAAGCGATTCGGTTCTCTTGCGCCGAATTGTACAAAACCTGCTGTCCAATGCCTTGAAATATGGCGGCAAAGGCACTGTCACGCTGGAAGTTACACATACCACCAACACCTTGGACCTGCATGTCAAAGACCAAGGCAGCGGAATTGCATCAAAAGAACGCGACCAGATTTTTGAAGAATTTAAACGTGCGACCACCATCACAGACAATGCCCAGACACAAGACAGTATCGGGCTGGGGCTTGCTATCGCTAAAAAACTATGCGCCCCTTTGCATTTGAATCTTGATCTCCACAGTTCATCAACAGGTTCGACCTTCACCATTTCCGGTCTTAAGGTGGGAACCGCGAAACCGGCAGCACCTCCTGAAATCACATCAAATAATTCATTAAACGGTTTACATATCCTCATCGTTGATGACGACCCGGACAGCCTACGCGCCTGCGAAACCTTGCTTGCCCATTGGGGGGCCCGTGTCAGTTATGCGCAATCGCTTTATGAAATTAAACCTTCCGACGCCCCCGATCTGGTTTTGAGCGACTTTTCATTGGGCAACGGCGTTACCGCCTTTGACGTGCAGGCACAAATTGACCAACAAAGTCCCCATCGTGTTCCCTTTATCGTCCTGTCCGGTGAAACCGATCCAAAGATTATTGATGAAATTCGCACACGTGGTCTTTTACTGATCCCCAAACCGGTTCAACCAGCCCGCCTGCGCGCTGCAATTGAAAGCCAGTTGGCCCAGATCAGGCACTAGCATCTTGATCCATTTTATGCGCCCATGACGCCGCCGCCGTGCGCGAATTCACATTTAACGCCCGCATCAGGGCTGAAATATGACTGCGCACGGTAAAAGGCGATAAATCCAGAACGCGGGCAATTTCTTTATTGCTCATGCCTTGGCTCAACAGATCAAGGACTTCGCGTTGGCGTGGCGGTAAATTCGACAGGATTTTACGTTCCTCTGTATCGGCATCAATCAGAAACTCCCCCATCGCCAAAACCCGTTCCCCGGCCCAGACATTACAAATATGACTGCGAATTTCTTCCGGTTCCAAACTTTTGGACACAAACCCGTTCACGCCCATATCCATAACCTGCTGAATATCGTCTTTGCGATCCAGCATGGACACAATCACCAAAGGAAGCAATGGATAGGATTGTCGAATATGGGGAAGATGTTTCTTGTAATCAAAATTAGGCACGAACAGGTCCAAAACCGCAAGATCATAAGGCTGTTCCAATGCCTTCATAAGGGCTGTTCCCTCACCAACCTGCGTACACTGTACCCCGTCAAACGCTTGCGCCATCAACCCGCATATGCCACTTCGAAACATCGGATGATCATCTGCAATTAAAACCCGCATCGTTCCCTCAATTCACCTTACCCGCCTATTTTCATAACGTAAACACGGGCTTTTTGCCAAGGCAAAGATTGGGGTTTTCCCAAAATGACTTTGATATAACCCTTCCCTGCCCTTTCTTTCTTTGACATCAATGCCTAAATCCCCTAAGCCAAAAAAAAGTCCTTTTTTCCCGTTTCGATCAAGTGAGCCTTACCGATGAAAGCTTTTGAACGTATTTATGTCGCCTTGGATACAACCGATGTGTCCTATGCTGTTGAACTCGCCCAAAAACTGAAAGGGCTTGTCGGGGGGATGAAGGTCGGCAAAGAATTTTTTACCGCCAATGGCCCGCAAGGGGTTGCTGCCATTCGGGATGTCGGCATGCCGGTTTTCCTGGATTTGAAATTCCATGATATTCCCAATACCGTTGCCGGGGCCATTCGTGCGGCAAAACCGATTGCGCCACAGATTATCAACGTGCATGCCCAAGGCGGGCCGGAAATGTTGAAACAGGCTGCAAACGCCGGACGCGACGCAGGCATTCCCCTGACCATCGCCGTGACAATCCTGACAGCGCTGGATCAAGACGATCTCAGCGCCATCGGCGTTAATGACACCATCGAAGACCAAGTTGTCCGTCTTGCGAAACTGACCCAAGACAATGGTTTGGACGGTGTGGTCTGTTCTGCCAAAGAAATTGCCCCGATCCGCGCGGCCTGTGGTCCTGATTTTAAATTAATCGTCCCCGGCATTCGCCCGGCATGGGCGGCCAAAGGCGACCAAAAACGTGTAATGGCCCCGCGTGATGCCGTTATTGCAGGTGCCGATATTCTGGTCATTGGCCGCCCGATCACCCAAGCCGATGATCCGGTGGAAGCCGCCCAAAAAATTGCACACGAACTGGAAGGGCTGTAAGCCGATATGGAAATGCAAATCATGACCGTCGTTTTTGACGCATTAGCCTTTATGCGCGCAAATGCGAAGGTCTTTCGCAAATATATTTTCCTACCCCTGTGCTTGTCCATTGCCTCGCTATTTCTGGTAAAAATTCCGGTCGTCGGTTTAACGCTGTCGACAATTTCCAATTCATTTGCGCTTGCTTTATTGGGGGTGTCGTCTACCCGGTTTTACCTGCTGCGTAATGCCGATGCTGTTGCAGACGGGGCCAATCGTCCTTTCGTCCGTTTCTTCTTTCTGACCTTCTGCCTGACATTTTTGGGGCATATGGCAGAAATTTTTGAATATCTCCCGCCGGAATATATGGGCGGCATGTTTATCTGGATGCTGCTTGGCTTCTGGGTAAATTTAAAGATCTGCCTTGCCTTTCCGGCCCTTGCAATGGACCACCCCGGTTCCGTCTGGGATAATGTCAAAGCCAGTTTCAACTGGACAACCGGATATGGGTTTCGCATCGTGGCGGCATTCCTGTTCTGTTATTTCCCGGTTATTTTCTTTACGCTTGCCTTAATGCAGGTTCCAGATTTGACACCCTCGCTGGATAATTTTTGGGCCAGCCTGCCTCAACTGATTTTTTCAGATATCCTGATTGTCTTCTCTATGCTCTGGTCATCACTGGTGCTGGCAAAGTTCTATGAAAACATCGTCCTGAAAAGGTCTTAAAACATGCTGGACATCCCAAAACCTGACGAAAAACTGCCGGTTCTGGCCCTCGTAAACGGGGTTTATGCCGTCCTCTTTCGCAATCCGATGATCTTTGTCAGGGCGGGTTTATTTCCCTTTTTGCTTTTGCTTGCTATTAACCTGTGGCACACCCCGCAAAGCTGGGGACCAGAAGCCTTTTACGGCATAAGGGTTGTTGAATGGCTGATGATCCTCGCTCTTTGGACCTTTTATGCGGTACAATTACAACGCTTTATCCTCAAAGGATCTTTTGAGGGTGCCGCATCTTTCCTGCCGAAATTGAATGTACGCGAATGGCGTTTTTATAAGGCTTCCCTACTGGTATTGATGCCGCTGACTATCTTTGCCTTCTGGTTTGATCAGCCGTTATTTTTCCATCAACCCGATATTTTGGTCATGGGCGGCATAACGGCCTTGGACGGGGTCAGCCTGCATTTATACGCCAGCCTGTTTCTAGGCTGGATCATGCAGGTTTTTGCCTTTGTTCTGCCTGCAATTGCTGAAGATGCCCCCCGAACAACGCGCGATCTATTCGCCATGTCATTTCATGCGTTACGTCAAGATTTCACCCGTCTATTTGCTGCCAGTGTGTTGGTTGCCTTGCCCTTATGGGTTGCCGTTTTTATCCTGCGCCTTATTTTACACATGCCTGTCTTCACCCAATTGGCAATGGGGGATGAAGCGTCCGCCCTTGCATGGAATTTAATGTTTTTAACCTTGGAGACCGCCAAAGTCTTTATCGGGGGCGGATTACTCGCTATGTTATGGGCACTCGCCTATGGAAGAACGAGAGGACGCCATGTCTATAGCCGTTAAAATCTGTGGATTAAAAACACCCGAAGATGCCCATATTGCCATACAGGCCGGGGCCGACCTGTTGGGATGTGTCTTTTTCCCGCCCAGTCCGCGCCATGTCAGCGCAGAACAAGCGGCAGAAGTTTTCGATATGGTCGGTGATGCCGATGTTTTAAAAGTCGGCCTGTTTGTTGATCCAAGCGATGATGAACTGATGAGCGTTCTTAATCAGGTTCGCCTTGATATTATTCAACTTCACGGACATGAAAGCCCAGAACGTGTTGAAGAGGTGCGTCAGACCTTTGGCCTGCCGGTTATGAAAGCCCTGCCCATCGAAACGACTGAAGATGTGGAAAAGGCGCAAACCTATGACGGTGTGGCCGATCGTTTGTTATTTGATGCCAAACCACCCAAAGACGCGACACGTCCGGGCGGTAATGCCATTGCCTTTGACTGGTCCTTGCTGCGCGATACCCAATGGACGGTGCCGTGGATGCTGGCGGGTGGTTTAACCGTGGATAACGTCAAGGATGCGGTGAAACAAAGCGGATGCAAAGCGGTCGATGTTTCCAGTGGGGTTGAGGCCGAAAAAGGCGTCAAAAGCCCCGAGTTGATAGAAGCTTTCCTCAAAGCCGTAAAAGGCTGAGTAAAAAACGCCATTTTTCTTTGCCAGTCCTTTTCGACATGCGCTATAAGACAAGCAAATATTTATAGGTCACGTTTAACGATGAACACACCCAATACATTTATGGCAGGCCCGGACGAAGACGGGCGTTTTGGTATTTTCGGCGGACGTTTTGTTGCTGAAACCCTTATGCCCTTGATCCTCGATGTTGAAAAACATTTCAACGAGGCCAAAAACGACCCGGAATTTCAGACCCAAGTTCAAGGTTACCTGAAACAATATGTTGGTCGCCCCAGCCCGCTTTATTTCGCAGAACGTTTCACAGAACATTGCGGTGGGGCAAAGGTTTATTTTAAACGCGAAGACCTGAACCACACAGGTGCACATAAGATCAACAGCTGTATCGGTCAAATCCTGCTGGCAAAACGCATGGGTAAAAAACGCATCATTGCGGAAACCGGTGCGGGCCAACACGGTGTGGCAACCGCAACCGTTTGTGCCCTGTTTGGTTTGGACTGTACCGTCTTTATGGGCGCCACCGATATTGAACGCCAACAACCCAACGTCTTTCGCATGAAATTGCTGGGCGCAGAAGTTCGCCCGGTGACCGCCGGGTCCGGCACCTTAAAAGACGCGATGAACGAAGCGTTGCGCGATTGGGTCGCCAATGTGCATGATACCTATTATTTGATCGGCACGGTCGCAGGACCGCACCCTTACCCGGTTATGGTGCGCGAATTCCAGAAAATTATTGGCGAAGAAGTCCGCGAACAGATTATGGAACAGGAAGGCCGACTGCCTGACACGCTCGTGGCTTGTGTCGGTGGCGGGTCCAACGCAATGGGTCTGTTCTATCCCTTCCTGGATGATACGGACGTGCGCATTATCGGCGTCGAAGCTGCCGGTCACGGTGTCGATACCGATGAACATGCCGCTTCCCTGACAGGTGGACGCCCCGGTGTGTTACACGGCAACCGGACCTATTTGCTGCAAGATGACGATGGACAGATTACCGAGGCCCATTCCATCTCTGCCGGGTTGGATTATCCGGGTATTGGGCCGGAACATAGTTTTCTGTTTGATGCCGGACGGGTGGAATATCATTCCATCAAAGACGACGAAGCGGTCGCGGCGTTCCAGCTTTGCACCAAATTGGAAGGCATTATTCCCGCCCTTGAATCCTCGCACGCACTGGCGGAGGCTGAAAAGCTCGCCAAACAAATGCCCAAGGATGAAATCCTCGTGGTCAATATGTCCGGGCGCGGCGATAAAGATGTCAACACGATTGCCAAGGCGATGGGGACCGTACTATGAGCCAGACCCGATTAAAAACACGTTTTGACCTGCTCAAGGCCGAAGGGCGTTCCGCGCTCGTTACCTTCATCACCGCTGGTGACCCGGACCTTGCCACATCGAAAAAACTGCTGATGGGCATGCCCGGTGCGGGTGCCGATGTCATTGAACTGGGCATGCCGTTTTCCGACCCGATGGCCGATGGCCCAGCCATTCAATTGGGATCACAACGCGCCTTGGCGGCAGGCATGAACCTGAAAAATGTTTTGGCGATGGTACGTGAATTCCGCCAAGCTGATAACGACACACCGATTGTTCTGATGGGATATTTCAACCCGATTTATTCTTATGGTGTGGATAGTTTCCTCAAAGACGCGGCTGAAGCCGGGGTTGACGGTTTTATTATTGTGGACCTGCCACCGGAAGAAGAACGCGAATTCGCTATTCCCGCCCAAAAGGCCGGTTTGGATTTTATTTATCTATGCACACCGACCGCAGATGATGCCCGTCTGCAATTAATTGCAAATCGGGCCAGCGGCTTTATTTATTATGTATCCATCACCGGGGTAACCGGGACAGCATCCGCCGTAACATCCGATGTAGATGCAGCTGTGAAACGCATTCGTCAACATAGTGACTTGCCTGTTGCCATCGGTTTCGGTATCAACACGCCCGATCAGGCAAAAACAATGGCGGGTCTCAGCGATGCAGCTGTTGTCGGTTCTGCCATTGTCAAGCGGATCGCAGATAATCTGGACGAAAACGGCAAGGCCAAAGCGGGTTTGTCCGAGGCTGTTCTCTCTTATGTACAAGAATTGGCTGACGGCGTACACGCCGCCAAAGCTTAAAGGGGTTTAATCGATGAACTGGTTAACAAACTACGTAAAACCGAAACTGCGCGACCTTGTGCGCCCCAAGGAAATCCCCGATAACCTTTGGCACAAATGCACCAAATGTGGTCAGATGATCTTCCACCGTGATCTGGAAAAGAACCACCACGTTTGCCAACATTGCGGCCACCATATGCGCCTGTCCGTAACAGCGCGTCTGGAATTGTTATTTGACGAGGGAAAATATACCCGCGCCGAACTGCCAAAGGTCAAACAAGATCCGTTGAAATTTACTGATCGCCGCAAATATAAAGACCGCATCAAAGAATCGCATGCAAAAACCAAGGAAGACGACGCTCTTGTAGTCGCACATGGTAAAATGGGTGGGCAGAATGTCGTCATTGCCGCTTTTAACTTTGCCTATATGGGCGGTTCTATGGGAACAGCTGTCGGCGAAGGGCTGGTTGCAGCTTCCAAGCTGGCGATTGTACAAGATGCGGCCCTGATCGTTGTTCCGGCATCCGGCGGAGCACGTATGCAAGAAGGTATCCTGTCCCTGATGCAAATGGCACGCACCACCATCGGTGTGGAGCGGGTTAAAGAAGCAGGTCTACCCTATATCGTCGTCCTGACCGACCCGACAACGGGTGGGGTTTCCGCTTCTTTTGCGATGCTGGGCGATATTGCGATTGCAGAAAGTGGCGCTGTTATTGGTTTTGCCGGTCGCCGCGTGATCGAACAAACCATTCGCGAACAACTGCCGGACGACTTCCAGACTGCTGAATATTTGTTTGAACACGGCATGGTCGATATGGTTGTACGCCGCCACGAACTGCGCCCGACCCTGATCAATGTTCTCAGCCTGTTGCGCAATACAAAACCGGCAGGGGATTTAGTCGAACTGGCGCATGGTGACAAACCGGTCGAGTTGGAAGTCGAAGATAACATCAACGACATTCCGCCACCGCCGGATATCCGCCGCCCTGACAGTGAACCGCTTCCGGGCACAGAAGAAAAAGACGAAAAGGACGAGGACCATAAAGCTGACTAGCGATCTCCTTCTCTCAGAAATTGCCAAGCTCCATGACAAAGATATTGATCTGGGGCTTGAGCGATTTTTGACCCTGCTGGAACGATTGGGCAATCCGCAGCAACAACTGCCGCCCACCATTCATGTTGCAGGCACCAACGGTAAAGGATCCACCGTCGCTTTTTTACGCGCCTTTTTTGAATCCGTTGGATACAAGGTACACAGTTTTACCTCGCCCCATTTTTTCAATGCCCGCGAAACCGTTAACTTGGCAGGTGAGGAAATTGAAGAAGACACCTATTGCGCCCTTCTCCAAGAAGTTATAGACGCCAACGCAGGTGCGCCCCTCACTGTATTTGAAGCCATGACCGCCGCTGCCTTTCTGGCGTTTAGCCGTACCAAAGGCCATGTCCTGTTGCTGGAAACCGGAATGGGCGGATTAGGCGACACCACCAATGTGATTGAAGCCCCGATCGCCTGTGCCATTACGCCGATCTCACTGGATCATAAAGAATTTCTGGGGGAAAGCGTTGCTGAAATCGCCCGCCATAAAGCTGGGATTTTAAAAAAGGGCGTTCCCGTTGTCATTGCCAAACAAGAAGACGAAGCCTATCACGCCATTCGGGAACGGGCCAAACAGCTGAATGTCCTCATGTATCGTGAACGGCGCGAGTGGTTCATTAAAAAAGCAGGCGAACGTATTATTTTTGAAGGATGGAAAGGCGTTGATCGCGCATGGCCCCGTCCTGGTCTGGTCGGGTCCCATCAAATTCAAAACGCAGGTGTCGCCTTGGCCTGTCTAGAATTGGTGAAAGACCGCTTCAATTTCCCTGATGAAGCCTTAAACAACGCCATGCGTTCCGTTCACTGGCCGGGGCGATTGGAACGCGTCACCCTAGCGAGCTTTGATCCAAAATGGGAAATTTGGCTGGATGGCGCCCATAACCAAGCCGCCGGACAAGCCCTGCGTCGGCAGCTCAAAAAATGGGATGATCGCCCGCTTTATCTTATCCTTGGCATGCTCAAACGAAAAGACAGCAAGCCGTTTATTCGTGAAATTGCCGATGTTGTTGATCATGTCTACACCGTTCCTATCCCAAACCAGCCCTGTAAAAAACCAGAAAAATTGGCCCTTAATGTCATGAATATCGGGGCAACGGCAACGGTCTGTGAAGACTTGCCTCTGGCCTTGGAATTGATTAAACGCGAACGCACAAAAACGGGACGGATCGTTATTTGTGGCTCCCTCAGTCTTGTGGCCAACTTCTATGAATTACAATCACGCGCTTGATCTGATTTTTGAAAGCTACATTGCTGTCAAACCGCTGTTAAAAGGACGTTTGGACCGCGATGTTCGCAATCCACATATTATCCTGAATATGGCCCAGCAACTGGATTTAATCCCGCCCACCGATAAAATCCTGAAAGTCACCGGGTCAAAGGGCAAAGGCACGGTTGCACGGCTTTGTGCCCACAGTCTTCAACCGTTTGGCAAAGTGGGTCTGGTGATTTCCCCAGAAGAAATCGACCATACCGATCGCATGCGCATTAACGGACAGCCGATGTCCGAAGACCGTTTTATTGCTTGTTTTGAGAAAATATGGGCACAAATTAAAATACCATCGCCGCCTGATTATCTCTCGCCCTACGGTCTGTTTTTATTGATTGCCCTGCAATGGTTCAAAGAAGAAAACGTCGATCTGTTTGTTATTGAAACCGGGCGCGGTGTACGTTTTGATGAAGGCGGTCAAATCCCGGCCCATACTGGTGTCGTAACCTCTATCTTTTTAGAACATGGTGATTATCTGGGGCCAACACTGGATGATATACGCGCAGACAAACTTTCCATTTCAGAAACTTGTGACCATCTGGTCATAGGTGCGCGTGATACAAAGACACTCGACCTTGCCTATCCACATTGGTACGAACTGGCCCGCCAAAGCGCCACCGAAGCCTTACGCGCCTTTCGTGGGCGCGCCATTGATATTATCGATGTCCCTTGTGCCTCTTTCACCACACGACAAGATGCCAACCGGACCTTGATGTACGAAGGCATGATCGCGCGTGATAGTGCGGACGAGGTCTTTCTACATCGGCTTATGCAGGATTATAACGGGCAGGTGCATTTTTATCTGTCGCTGCCCGATGATAAAGATTTCGATGGTATTTTGGACCTGTTGCAAAAGACGGGTGCATCAATCTCCCAAATCATCCTGACCGGGGAACGCGGCTTCTTATCCTATGAAAAGGCAAAACAACATCCGATTGCCTATCAAGGGGATTTCAACGATGTTTACGCCCTAAAATCCGGCCTTGATTTACCCAAAACGGGATTGATCTATTTTATCGGTACGCAAACCTATTTGCGCTTGATTAAACGGGCTTATTTCACATGACGGCTATAGATCGCCTGCTTCAACATCCCCGTTTTGGCCTCCCCGGTGTTAATGAACGCATGGCCCAACTTTGCCAAGGGCTGAACATGGTGCCCAGCATCAAAGTTGTCGGATCAAACGGCAAAGGCACCACCGCGCACCTTATGGCCCGAATGGCACAGGGGTTGGGGAAATCTGTCGGGCTTTATACCTCCCCCCATTTATTGCATGTCAACGAACGCATCCAGATCAATGGACACATGATCACAGATGAAGACCTCGATGCTTGCCTGACACAGGCTTTAAACCGCGCGCGCGCCCTTCCACAAAGCGGGCGGTTTGAAATTTTGACCCTTGCGGCCTTGATTTTCTTTGCTGAACAAAAGGTCGATCTCGCCATTATGGAAATCGGATTGGGCGGTCGATTCGACCCGGTTCGTATTGCACCGGGCACAATTTCGGTTTTAACTTCAATCGATCTGGAACATACCGCCATTCTGGGAAAAACCCTTCACGCCATTGCAAGTGAAAAGGCCGCTGTTTGCAAATCGGGCGATACACTCCTCAGCGCCGTGGATAGTCTTGAAGACTGCATACCCGACGGTGTGACCTATATTGATCTCTCCTGCCCGCCCCTTGATCCGCTGCAAAGCAATGCCCGACTTGCCGCCCATGCCTTAAAACATCATTTTGCGCTCGACACCTTACCTGAAACATTTGGTATTCAGGTTCCGGGGCGGTTGCAAAAACTGTCCTCCCATCCACCGATCTATGTGGACGTCGCCCATAACGCGCAAAGTGTTGCAACGGCTGTTTCAGCTTTTCCTGAGCGTCCCATCAGTCTAATTTGTGCTTTTAAAAATGATAAAGACCTCGCTGCAATAAAAGGGACATTTCATCATGTGATTGCCCTTCAATTTGATGCCGATATGCACACACCAGATCATATCCTCACCCACTTGAACGCCACATATAAAGACACCGCACACGATATCGATAGTGCCCTTACGTTCGCAAAAGGCAAACGACCTGAGGATGGCGTTATTCTTTGCCTCGGCGGCTTTGGTATGGCAGGACGGATCTTGGCTTATATGCAGGGTGCTCACTATGATGTGATTGGCTTGTGAAGGAAGCAATACCTATTCTTGAGGGGTGATCCATAATGAAAGCCCCCACAGATGAAAAAAGCAACGTTTCTGACCCTCAGCCTTCTTCTCGGATTCAATTTTCAGGCTAATGCCAATCAACTGGTCGCCCTTGTTGAACTTTTCACCTCGCAAGGATGTTCGAGCTGCCCGCCTGCCGATGCATTTTTAGGCAAGCTTGCCCAGCGCCCGGATGTGCTTGCCTTGGCCTACCACGTGGATTATTGGGACTATATCGGCTGGAAAGATGTTCATGCCAAAGCAGACTTCACCCAACGTCAACGCAACTATGCCCACAACTTCAACTTACGTTATGTCTACACACCTCAAATGGTGGTATCCGGTCGATATCAAGAGAGCGGCAATAATCAGGCCCATATCTTAAAGGCGATAACAAATGAGCTTGCCCAGCAAACGGAAATTACCCTTGAATACAGTACAAGCAGTCTTTCCATTAGCGGACCGAAACAGGAAGGCCCGCTCAATGCATATCTGGTCAATTACCTGAAAGAAAACACAACCGAAGTCCGCCGTGGGGAAAATCGCGGGCGCAGCCTGACCAACTATCATATTGTTCAATCCCTGCAAAAAATCGGGACATGGTCGGGTGGACAAAGTCATTTTGACCTTTCTGCACAAAAGGACAGAAACATCGGACAAGGGTTTTTTCTACAACATCCTGAAACTCTTGAGATTATAGCAACCTTTAAACTGGATTAAAGTCTTTCAACCAAAGCATTCCTTGAAATCAACCTCCTGCAAACTATATCCATGCAAGTCACATCGTGAAGGAGGAAGCTATGCTATTAGGCCTGAACATCCTGAAGTCCCCGAAGGAAAAGGTCGAGCTTCCCGTTATCGGACCCTACGGTAGCGGTGGGCAAGAGCCAAAATTAAAAGAACTTCTGGACGACCCGATTATCCATTTAATCGCAAAATCCGACAAGATTGCACCTCACGAACTCGCCGGTTGCGTCGAACAGATGCGCAAGAAAATCGGTTCCAAACATTAAGGCACACAGACTTCTAGGCGCTTAGAAGATATAGATAGATAGATAGATAGATAGATAAATAAAAAACGGGCCGCGAAAGAAATCTCCTTTCGCAGCCCGTTTTCACTTTTATCTCGGTATTAAACCAAGCCTTTTTCCATTGCCGATGTCATGCGACGGGCAAAAGCCGTCATATCGGGAATGGTTTCACCTTCAATAATACGGGCCTGATCCAGCAAAAGATGCGCCGCATCATCCATCGTCGGCGTTGTCCCATCTGCAGACAGGTCAACCAGTTTCTTAATCAGGCTGTGTGTTGGGTTCAGCTCCAGAATTGGGGCATCATCCGGTACGGCCTGACCATGCTGTTTCAACATACGTTGCAAGTTGCGATCCATCGCCCCTTCGCCAGCGACCAGACAAACGGCGCTATCGGTCAAACGGTCCGTGGAACGAACTTCTTGAACGCTATCGCCCAACACCACTTTGAAGGCAGCGCACAAACGGTCCACACCATCTTTATCGGCACTGTCCTCTTTGCTGTCTTCTTCATTTTCCCCATCCTTCTTAATCTTGGACAGGTCAGCCCCACCTTTAGTGATCGACTGGAATTGCTTTTCTTCAAAAGCGCCTACACCGGGGATCCAGAACTCATCGATCGGGTCGGTCATGAACAGAACTTCAACCCCTTTGGCCTTAAAGCCTTCCAGTTGCGGAGATTTCTTCAAGGCATCGATATCATCACCGGAAATATAGAAAATCTGATCTTGGCCTTCTTTCATACGTTCGACATATTGCGCCAAGGAAACCCAATCATCACCCTTTGTCGATTTGAAGCGTGCCAAGGCCAAACAATCCTGTTTATGGGCAAAATCTTCGTAGATACCTTCTTTCATGACCGCGCCGAAGTTTTCCCAGAACGTTGCGTAGCCTTCTGTATCTTTTTCGGCCTTTTTCTTCAGCTCACCCAAGACTTTTTTAGTCAAGCCAGCCTTGATTTTTGCCAGAACCGGATTGTGTTGCAGCATTTCGCGTGACACATTCAACGGCAAATCCCCACTATCGACAACACCGCGTACAAAACGCAGGTATTGCGGGATAACTTCATCACAATCATCGGTGATAAACACACGATTGACGTATAGCTTCAGGTGATTTTTACGTTCCGGTGTGAACAAATCCATCGGGCGTGAACCGGGAATGAACAGCAAGTTGGTATATTCAATCACCCCTTCAACCCGGTTATGTAAAGTCAGCCACGGATCATCAAAGGCATGGGCGACATGGTGATAGAACTCTTTATACTGTTCTTCACTGACATCGCTTTGTGAGCGTGTCCAGATGGCAGAGGCAGAATTCAGCGTTTCGTCTTCTTCGCCTTTGAGCTCAATCGGAATATTGATGTGGTCGGAATAGGTTTTAACGATATGACGCAGACGATGGTCTTCTAAAAATTCGCTTTGATCTTCGCGCATTTTTAATTGAATGGTCGTGCCATGGCTGTCACGTGTGGCATCCCCAATAACATATTCACCTTCGCCGTTGCTGGTCCAGGACCACGCCTTGTCCTCACCTGCCTTACGGGTGGTCACCACCACTTCTTCGGCCACCATGAAGGAAGAATAGAACCCGACCCCAAATTGGCCAATCAAATTGACATCGCTTTTCCCGCTATCTTGTGCTGCCTTTAAAAAGGCTTCAGTGCCGGATTTGGCGATTGTCCCCAAATTATTAATCAGATCGTCATGGTTCATACCAATGCCGTTATCGGCAATCGTCAGGGTTTTTGCCTCTTTATCAAGTTCCAACGAGATTTTAAAATCTGAGTCACCATCAAGAAGAGACGAATCGGTTTGCGCTTCATAACGCAATTTATCGCACGCATCCGATGCGTTAGAGATCAATTCCCTGAGGAAAATCTCTTTATTGCTGTACAAGGAATGGGTGACAATATGCAGAAGTTTGCTGACTTCTGCCTGAAACGATAATTTTTCTTCGGTCATGGCTAAAATTAAATATCCCTATATTGATAATGGATGTGGTGGATATGTCTAAAAAAACGTCCGTATGCAACCCTTCTTGTATAAAGAATCTGCAAAACTTGCATCTCTTATGTTGCGTAATCAAAAATAAGCAGGTAAGAGAATGGGAAATTCACTGATCTTTGCGCCGTTTTCCGGCACGCAAGGTCGCAATCTGTAAAGTTTTTTTTAGGGCACGAGATAAATGCAGTCTCCTTTGCAAATCGTTTTTCGCGATGTTGACCACTCCGACGCTGTCGAAGCGCGTATCCGCGAAAAAGTTGAAATGTTGGAAAAACATTCTGACAAAATCGTTAGCTGCCGCGTCACCGTAAGCACGCCGCACAAAAGCCAGACTAAAGGCAAACTGTATGACATTCGTCTCGACATCAGCATGCCGGGCGAAGAAATCGTTGTGAACAAAAATCACAAAGATGACCACGCACATGAAGATGTCTATGTCACGATCCGTGATGCATTTGATGCTGCACGTCGCCAAATTAAAGAATGGGTTCAACGTAACCGTGGCGAAGTAAAACAGCACGAAGACGATGAAGCCATTGCTGGCTAAGCACTGACACAATTCATAAAAAAGCCCGCCGACCCTGAACAGGACGGCGGGCTTTTTTTTATGCTGCCTCGCTTGCGGTAGACGCTTCCCTTTTTGGAGGATAGATACAGAATAATAACACAAGCCCCAATGCCGCCACAAACCCGGCCAAGGGGGAAAGGGCACTAAAGACCACCACAATAGCGGCACATAACAACAGATTAACCAGATAATATCGCCCAACCGGGCGCAAGGACGTTGAGCGAATACGACCGATCATCGACGCATACATAAATGTGGAACTGGCAAAGGTCAGAAGATAATTCACTACAATGATTTCCATGCCCGCCAAGGCTTCTTCCATAATCATACTGGCAATAATATTAAACGCCATGACCGCCACAAAACGAACAACGAATTCACCCCGCGAAATCACGGTTTGAAATTTCACGTCATATAAGAAGGCTAAAATAGGCGGTGCGATGAGTGAAAAAATTAAAACGGCTTGCATGGTAATAGCTCAAAAATCGATTAACGACAAAGTGGATAAGCTGCTACACCCCGAGCAAGGCAAAATTAGGGCACAGAAGTAAACGCTATATCCTCATACTCTCTGTAATTATGAAAAGATGAGACACTTTTTTTTCTTGAGCAGAGATTTAAAACTCTAAGAACCGTTCTTATATTCACTTTACTTAACCCAACTAAAATAGTAGGAATAGGCCAAATTCGCCGTTCACACGTTAATGTGGGTGCGAATTTTATATATTTTCTATTTAACTAAAATTATTTGTAATTGACAAATAATTAACACTGCGTATTGTGCATTTAATTTCAGGACACAACATTCGACCGTTCCTGTAATATTGAGATTAGACCCCCTATGTATGGACAGGCGTGGTTTGCCCACGACCCCGACCATCGCGAACACGAAGAGAGTAAAAATGGCTTTTTACCAAGAGGACGTATTAGAAGTAAAACACTGGAACGACAGCCTGTTCAGCTTTAAAACCTCGCGTCCAGATGCATTGAGATTCCATAATGGCCACTTTGTTATGATCGGTCTGGAAGTTAACGGTAAACCACTGACGCGTGCCTACAGCATCGCCAGCGCCAACTACGAAGAACATCTGGAATTTTTAAGTATTAAAGTTCAAGATGGACCGTTGACCTCACGCCTGCAACACCTGAAAAAAGATGACAAAATCCTGATCAGCAAAAAACCGGTGGGGACATTGGTTGTTGATGATCTGACACCCGCGAAAAACCTATTCCTGTTTGCCACCGGAACCGGCCTCGCCCCATTTATGAGCATCATTCGTGATTTTGAAACCTATGACCGCTTTGACAAAGTCATTCTGGTTCATGGTGTGCGCCATGTCAGCGAATTGGCCTATCAGGATTACATCGACGAAGAACTGCCCAATCACGAGTACCTCGGCGAAATGATCGCAGAAAAACTGGTTTATTATCCAACCGTGACACGTGAACCTTTCCGTAATCAGGGCCGTCTGACCGATTTGATCCTCAACGGTAAACTGTGTCAGGACCTTGGCTTGCCGCAACTGAACCCGGAAACGGACCGCGCCATGATCTGTGGCAGCCCGAGCATGCTGGAAGATACCTGTAAAATTCTCAATGATCTTGGTTTTCGTGCCTCTGCCCACACGGGCGATGCTGCCGACTATGTAATTGAACGCGCCTTTGTAGAACGCTAAATCCTAACTGAAGTAACCTGAACCGAATTGCCCCCCAATCCACGTTCGGGATACTTTATAAAACGCCCTGCCTTGACCAAAGGCAGGGCGTTTTTATTTGTATTTCAGTAAAATTGGTATATAAGAAAAACCTCAAGAATACACTTGCTAGAATGTTTCTAAATGATTGATTTGTTAAAACGTTTTCAAAAGGCAGGAAAGGCTGATATTTCAGCCGTGCTTCTGATCGCGTTTCTTTTTCAATTATTTACCCCTATTATCCTCTTTGCAACGGAACATAGCGAACAGGGCGAATATGAAGCTGCCCTTCGCAATAGTATCTGTCAGGTCATGCTGGCAGAACAGCAAGACGATTCCCTCCCCACAGAACAAACAGACGGTTTTGTTTGTGACTGGTGTCTGCGCGGCACGTTTTTACCTGCTGTACAACTCAAAGACCCTGCCCTTGACGTTATCCTTACAAGCTTACCCACATCGAAAATCACCTATAAGGATACCCCCCTCGTCCTGGATACCCAAGTTTGGGGTAATATTGCGTCTTCACGGGCACCACCCTTTTCTTCTTAAAGACTCGTTTCACACATCCACCTATCTTTAAGAAGAGAGTTATTATGAAACAGCAATTATTGCTGGGCGCCGCTTTATGTGCGTTCCTTCCTTTGTCCGTCCACGCCGCTGATCCTGTTAAGCTTCCGGAAGTTCTGGCCGAAGACCAAATCGAAACACCGCAGCGTATTATCCTGAATTTTGAAGAAGACAGCACCTTCCCGGCAGCTGACGGTGGGGACTATTTACAATCTGTCCCCGGTGTTTCTGGCAGCCGTATGGGCAGCCACGGGATTGATCCCTTTATCCGTGGTCAAAAACAAACCCAGTTAAATATCGTCGATGATGGTGTCTTCGTTCAAGGCGGCTGCCCCAACCGTATGGACCCGCCCGCCTCCTTCCTGTCCATTGACGGTAACGACGAACTGATCGTGGAAAAAGGCTATACATCCGTTCAACATGGCAGCGGTGGATCCGGCGGAACCGTTAAAACCAAACGCAACGCACCGACTTTCACAGAAGGTAAATCGGCAAACATCAACGTTTCAGGTGGCATTGACAGCAACGGCAACACCCGTGACGCTGCAATCAAGGGCTCCTTTGATCTTGGTGATGGTCACTATGTACGTGCCAATATCGAAAAATCTGCTGCCAACAGCTATGAAGACGGTAATGGCAAAAAAGTCCGTTCCGGCTTTGACCAACATGGCGGGCGACTGGATGTGGGTATTCAAGCCACCGCAGATACAAAAATCACCCTCGGGGCACAATTAGATGACACCAGTGATGCCCTTTATGCCGGTGCTGCCATGGATGCCCCCGAAGCCAAGATGATGGCATTGCGCAGTTCCTTAACTCACAAAGGCGACCTTGGCCTGTTCAATCAAATTAACGCCTCTGCCTATATCAGTCAGGTCGATCACATCATGGATAACTTCAGCCTGCGCAGCCGTGCCGGTATGGGGATGTTGACCGAATCGGAAACTCAAATTTATGGCGGGACCCTTTCGTTGGAAAATAACGACCTTGTCGTTGGGGCCGACTTAAAAGTTTCCTATCAGGATGCCTTGCGTTACATGGGTGCACAAACCAACATTTACGCCAGCGGGAATGAACATGCCTATATGTGGCCGGGCATGAGCACCGATCAAATCGGTCTGTTTGGTGAAAAAACCTATCAACTTTCCTCAGCTGGCAAAGTCAAAGTCGGTCTTCGTTATGACTACGTTGGTGTGGATGCGGACAAAGTAAACACTGTTTCCGCACGGACCGGGCGTACCGCCAATCAACTGTACCAAATGTATTACGGCAAACAATGGGACGACCAAAGCGAACATAACATTGGCGGTCTGTTGCGCTACGATCACGATCTGGATCAAAACATCGCCTTCTATGGCAGCTTGTCCCGCGTTGTGCGCACCGCAGATGCCACAGAGCGCGGTATGGCCGGTGATCATGCTGCTGCAGCAAACCGATGGATCGGCAACCCGGATATCGACCCGGAACAACACCACCAGGTCGAACTGGGTGCCAGTGCCACTTATGACGGTTGGAACGTAGGCGGTTCTGTCTATTACAACAAAGTCAGCGATTATATCCTGCGTGATAACGCCACAGGTCAAGACGGTATCTTGCTTGCAGATAATGCCGATATTTATCGCAACATCGATGCAACCTTGATGGGTTTTGAACTGTCCGGTGGAATCGATTTAATGGAAGGTTTGAACCTTGCTCTCAACGTGGCTTACACGTACGGTGAAAACGACGAAGACAATCGTCCATTGGCGCAAATTGCACCGCTCGAAGTCGGCGCAGCACTTGAATATAGCACCGCCGACTGGATGAGCGGTTTACGCATGCGTGCCGCCGCCAAACAAAACCGTGCTGACATCGGCGCTGTCACCAGTGGTCAGGACATCGAAAAGACAGGCGGTTATGCCGTCTTTGATGTTTATGGAAAAATCTGGGCCTTCCAACCGTTTGATCTGGCGTTAGGCGTGACAAACGTGCTGGATAAAACCTATTCCAACCATTTGAACCGCGGCAGTTCTTTTGACAACACAGTCGCAAAGGTGAATGAACCGGGACGTTCATTCTTCCTGCGAATCAATGCTGATTTCTAATCAATATAAGCTGGACGAAAGCACCGGGCGGGTTGTCGTTAACACCCCGCTTGGTGCACGCCTGTTGCCCGTTGGGGCCGCAGGATTTTTGCATATTTTGCTGTTTACCGGCTTGTTCCTGATCGGACATGCCAGTGGGGAATTACACATCCCCAAAGACGATGCCCCCCAAGAAGTCGCTTTCATGGTGGAAACTTACGTCGAACCGGAAGAGGTCATCGAAGAACTACCCCTTGAAGAAATCATGGAAGAAGAACCGGTGATCGAAGAAGAAGAAATCGCCGAAATCATTGAAGAAGCGGTCGAACCGCCCAAAGAAGAAAAAAAAACAGAAAAACCAAAGCCGCGAATCGTTCCCAAACAGGTTGATGTGAAACCTCCTGTCAAACCTGTAACGCCCCCTAAAACCGTACAACCACGCCCTAAAGCCAAAGTTGTTGCCCAGACCTTTACAACAGCACCCGTTAAAAAGGTCCAAGCCAAAACAGGCTTTATCAAACCGGTTTATCCGGCCTATTTGCGCAATCCCGCCCCGTCTTATCCCAAATCAGCCAAACGCCGACGTCTGGAAGGGGTTGTAGAATTAAAAGTTCAAGTCAGCGCCGATGGCAGCGTTTTAAGTCTAAGCATTTTTAAATCCTGTGGTCATAACGCACTGGATCGTTCTGCCTTACAAACTGTCAGAAACTGGCGTTTTCTACCCGCTAAACGCAACGGAAAAGCCGTCAACAGCGATGTCATTGTGCCCATACGTTTTCAATTACGGACCTGATTTTTACTCTTTGCCCTATTTCAGCCGTAATGGTTTGAATAATACGAATTGTATTCGTCCTATTTTTTTGATAGGTATATTGAAGTTTATAGTAGCTGGAATGTTTAATCTATGAGTCGCAAGCTGACAAAACTGATGAACGCGCTGCGTGTCGATATCTCGGCACTGCTGCTGATTGCGTTCGTCTTTCAGTTTGTCACGCCCGTTGTCGTTCTTGCCAGTGAATCGCCTGCGATGGCTGAATTCGAATCGGCAATGCGAACCAGCATTTGCCGGGTCAATCTGGACAACGACCCCGACACACCCAGCCATACAGACAGTTTTGTCTGTGATTATTGCGTCCTATGCCACCAGGATGCCACTCGGGATTTTGACCTCATTCTTCCCGAAGTCGCACACTTCGACTTCCATATAGGTCCCCCCCAACTCAGCGAAGCAGTCGCATTCGGGCACCAAGCACTTTCGCATTACGCCCGCACGAAATCGCCACGCGCCCCTCCGCAAATATAAGGTTTTTCGCCCTCCCATAGGTGGGAGGCCCTTATTTTTGCCACCTCAAAGGTACTTTCACCTATGTGATTTGTAAGAGAGAGGGGTTTGATACCAACATTCCCCTCTTTTCTTGCCTCTTTTTGCAAACTGGTCCATTGTGCGCCCGTTATGCAAATTGATACTTCTTCAAATGCCCGCATTTCTGCGGTGCTTGGCCCCACAAATACCGGTAAAACCTATCTCGCCCTGGAACGTATGATGGCCCACGGCACCGGTATGATTGGCTTTCCCTTGCGGCTTCTGGCGCGTGAAAACTATGATCGTGTCGTCAAAATAAAAGGGCCCGATCAAGTCGCCCTGATTACCGGCGAAGAAAAAATACTGCCCACATATGCCCGCTATTTTTTATGCACCGTCGAGTCTATGCCTGTCGACCGTGCGGTTGATTTCCTCGCCATTGACGAAATCCAATTATGTGCAGACCCTGAACGCGGTCACATTTTCACCGATCGTCTGATTAATGCCCGTGGCCAAGCCGAAACCATGTTTATGGGCTCACAATCCATCGCCCCCTTGATCCGTCGTTTGATCCCTGATGTACAGTTCGATCAACGTCCCCGATTTTCAAAACTGACCTATACCGGGTCAAAAAAAATCACCCGTCTGCCCAATCGTTCTGCCATTGTGGCTTTTTCCGCATCCGAAGTGTACGCCATTGCCGAATTGATCAAACGCCAAAAAGGCGGGGCGGCTGTTGTTCTCGGTGCCCTCAGTCCACGTACGCGTAACGCACAAGTCGGGCTGTATCAGGCGGGCGAGGTTGATTATATCATTGCAACTGATGCCATCGGCATGGGGCTGAACATGGATGTGGATCATGTCGCCTTTGCGGCCCTGTCCAAATTTGACGGACACCAGATGCGTAGGCTGCAGGCCCCCGAGTTGGCCCAAATCGCAGGACGGGCCGGACGTTATATGACAGACGGTACCTTCGGGGTGACGGCAGATTGTCCGCCCCTTGATCCTGAAATTATTGACCGGCTCGAATCCCATGAATTTGACAATATCGAACAGATTTACTGGCGTAATTCCCGCCTGCGTTTTACCTCGGTTGACACCTTGCAGATGGATTTGCGCCGCGCCCCACAAACACACGGATTAATCCGTCCACGCATTCCCGAAGATGAAATCACGTTGGATTTTCTATCCAAAAACCCCGATGTCATCAAATACGCCACGCACCCCAAGGCGGTTAAACTTCTATGGGAGGTTTGCCAAATCCCGGACTTTGCCAAAACGATGTCCGACAGTCATCCCCGCCTGTTAGGACAAATTTATCAACATCTTTCCACCCACAAAAATTTGTTGCCAACCGATTGGGTTGCCGGACACGTCCAACGTCTGGACCGCACAGACGGGGATATTGATACGTTGACGCAACGCCTCGCCGGGATCCGGACATGGACATATATTTCCCAGCGCAGCAAATGGCTGGTGGATCCGCTTCATTGGCAAGAAATCACCCGTCAAATTGAAGATAGAATCTCGGATGCGCTGCATGAACAGCTGACCAAACGGTTTGTTGATCGCCGGACCTCAGCCTTGATGAAAAAACTGAAAGACAAAGACGATCTGCTGGCTGCCATGACCAAATCCGGGGATGTATTGGTCGAAGGTCATTTCGTCGGTCGCCTCGAAGGCTTTCATTTTGCCGCTGATGAAACAGACAACCCACATGCCAAGCGCGCCGTTAATAGCGCCGCCCTCAAAGCCTTACGTCAGGAAATGGACCGACGCGTTGCTGCATTTGAAGATGAAAAAGACGAGGCCTTCAGTCTGCGTGATGATGCCTATGTTCTATGGCAGGGCACCCCTTGTGCCCGTCTTTATAAAGGCAATGATGCCTTAAGCCCGCGCTTGGAAACTTTACCGTTCGATCTGATCGAAGACGCTTTGCGTGATCGTGTAAAGGCCCGCCTCACAAAATGGCTTAATCATTATATCGGGCGCACCTTGAAACCTTTATTCGATTTGGAAAAGGCAAAACTGAACGGACCAGCACGCGGTGTCACCTTCCAACTACGCGAAGGTCTGGGCACCTTGGCACGCACACAGGCCCTTGACTTGATCCGTGACATCGAAAGCAAAGACCGTAAAGTTCTGCGCAAATACGGTGTTGTGATTGCACGACACAGCATCTATTGCCCGAAACTGTTAAAAGCCGCCGCCGTCCGACTGCGTGCCGATTTATGGACACTCTATCACCAACCCAACATTGCCCCGGTTTATCCTGCCAGTGGCCTGATGTCATTTGAAGCCCAGCCTGATACCCCACGTTTATTTTATGAACAAATCGGTTATCAAATGTACGGCAACCGCTGCCTGCGTGTGGATATGGCCGAACGCATTGCCGAACTGGCATGGGAAAAAACAAAAAAAAGATCAGCCGATATCAATGCGGATTTCACCAGCTTGGCAGGTTGTTCTGTTGCCATTATGGGCGATATTTTACGGCGCATGGGATATCATATTGAAAAATCCGGTGACACCCTTAAAGTCCAACGTAAAAAAGCCCATATAAAGAAAAAGACAAAAGCAAAGGTAAGCTCCACACGTCAAAAATCCGTTCAGATCAACCTGGATTCGCCTTTTGCTCAACTTAAAGACTGGAAGAAATGACCGAAACACTACGTGTTGATAAATGGCTTTGGCAGGCGCGTTTTTTCAAAAGCCGCACCTTGGCCGCGAAATTTGTTTCCGGCGCTAAATTACGCGTCAACGGGACTGCAATTTCCAAGGCTCACCATATGTTGAAGCCCAATGATGTGCTTACTTTTCCACTGGGGCCATATATTCGGCTGATTAAAGTCATCAAAATGGGGGAACGACGCGGCCCGGCACCTGAGGCCCGCACCCTTTATGAAGACCTAGACCCGCCCCAACCAAAACCAAAAACCGACAAACCCGCCAAAGTTGGGGAACGCGAGGCAGGTGCAGGTCGCCCCACCAAACGCGAACGCCGTCAAATGGACAAGTGGCTGGCAGAAGCAGAATAACCCAATCAGGAGAGGCTGACGTTATTTCCGGTCTTCTTCTTCGTTCTTTGTTTTAATACGGAAATAAATCGCCCCGACAATCACAAGCACCCAAAGGCTTATACCGAACAGGCCAAGGCGTGCATCGGGGTCTTTTTCCAATACGAACATGGAAAAAACAACACCGAGCAAAAAAATGATCAGTGCAAAGATTGCCAGATCTGCCTTGAAATTCGGATTCTGTCTCATACGTCCGGTATAACTTTACTGACGCTGAAAAACCAATGAAAAATTGTTTGCAGGCATCTCGATGATCTCTTGCAAAACAAGACCGTTTTTATGGGCCTCGGCTGCAACCTCGCAAATATCGCGCACCGCGAAACGGGGATCTTTTTCTTTCAACCAATATTCAAATTCAATATTACTGGGTGCGGTATGTTCCCCATCACGCAGATAAGGGCCGTACAAATAAAGAAAACCACCCGACCCGATCAATTTCCCTGCTTTGTCCATCAATCCAATCGTTGCCTCCCACGGACTGATATGCACCATATTGATACATATCAGTGCATCCAATTCATTTTGGGGCCAATTGTCCTCTATTGTGGTGTCCAACGACAAAGGGGGAAGAATATTTTCAAGTGCGTGATGATCCACCCAGCCCTGAATACTTTTCAGACAAGCCGGATCAAGATCACTGGGTTGCCAAATCAGCCCCGGATAATGTTGTGCAAAGTAAACGACATGCTCGCCACTTCCGCTTGCAATCTCCAAAACGCGCCCCTTTTCGGGTAAAAGCCGTTTGAGAACGGTTAAAATCGGATCCCTATTACGGGTGGTCGCAGGATAATTCAAACGATGTGGCATTGGGGGAAGCTCCTTCTTTTTCAATAAGGTAGGACGTTTTAACTGGGGATGCAATCTTGTGATTGATTTTCACTCACACTCCTGATGTAAAAAAACGGGTATCCACAATATTCATATGGTTGCTGTCTCCAAAGGATTGTGCTACCTCAATTCAACTATTTTGGGGTATGAACCGATCATGTCCTTTGGGGAAGAAGATATTAACGATTCGCTTTGTCCGCACGATTCGACGAACGGTTAAACCGGCCAAGCGATCAAAAAACGGAGATTCAAATGACCTACGTTGTCGTGGAAAACTGTATTAAATGTAAATACACCGACTGTGTCGAGGTCTGCCCGGTTGACTGTTTCTACGAAGGTGAAAACACCTTGGTAATCAACCCGGACGAATGTATTGATTGCGGCGTATGCGAACCGGAATGCCCGGCAGAAGCGATCCTGCCCGATACCGAAGACGGCATTGAAGAATGGCTAGAAATTAACCAGAAATTCTCTGAAACCTGGCCAAACATCACAGCTAAAAAAGATCCGATGGAAAATGCGGATGCTGAAAACGGTCGCGCTGGCAAAAAAACAGAACTGAGCGAAAAACCGGGCGCAGGCGACTGAGCCAAGTCTCTGTAATCTTTTACAGTTTCAGATTTCAAAGACCTGCTTCTTCTGCCGAGAAGCGGGTTTTTGTCATGTTTTTGTAACTTAGGTCTGTTTTTTTGACCAATCTTGTGGTATAACCATTGCCAACAGCCGGTTCCGTGCGGAGCCGGTTTTTGACCGTCCAGAGTCTTATACCCCTGTCAAACTTTATGATGCTCAGGGCGGCCAGCCAACCAAATATAGACAACCCGTTGTCATGTCGGCCCCTTCTGCTTAACCAAGCGGACGGTTTTTTTTGTCGCCGAATTTGGGCTCCCCCACCTGACGGGCTGTCTGTGTAAAGAGTAAGAGAGATAAGAAATGGCTCAAAACCTACCGTTCGATTCTGGCGATTTTGTCGTATATCCGACTCATGGCGTTGGCCGCGTTGTGGGCGTTGAAACCCAAGAAATCGGTGGTCACGAACTGCAATTATTTGTGATTACATTTGAACATGAACGCATGACGTTACGCGTCCCTGTCGGCAAGATCAAAGCTGCAGGCTTACGTAAACTCAGCTCCGGTAAAATCATGGAAACGGCAATGACCACGCTGAAAGGTAAAGCGAAAGTCAAACGTACCATGTGGAGCCGCCGTGCACAGGAATATGAAGCAAAAATCAACTCTGGCGATCCGGTTTTGATTGCAGAAGTGGTTCGCGATCTTTATCGCAACGTCGGTCAGCCTGACCAGTCTTTCTCCGAGCGCCAAATTTATGAAGCTGCGTTGGAGCGATTGGCCCACGAAGTTGCTGCCGTTGAAAATATCGACAAAGATGCCGCAACTGAAAAGTTGGAAGACGTTCTGCAAAAAGAAAAAGCCGCTTAAGCTTTACTTGCATATGACTTTATGAAAAGGCAGGATAGATTTTAAATCTTCCTGCCTTTTCCTATAGATAAAAGGGACATCGATGTCGCAAGACGGTAAATTTGCCAAGCTGACAGGTAAAAAACGGATTTGGGCCGTTGGTGCCATTCATGGCGAAGCAAACAAGCTGAAGGCCCTGCATGGTCAATTGGCCAACCATTTCCTGCCCGGCGATGCCCTGATTTATAGCGGTAACATCCTGGGTCGCGGTCCCGATGTTGCCGGAACGTTAAATGAAGTTTTAAATTTCCGCCGTCTTGTTATTTTACAAGAAGGTGCTGAAACCGATGACGTTATTTTCCTGCGCGGTTGTCAGGAAGAAATGCTTTATAAAATGCGCCAGCTTCCCTTTGCACGGGAGCCGGAAGAAGTCTTGCAGTGGATGTATAATCAGGGCGTGGAAAGCACGCTTCAGGCCTATCATACCTCCTGTGCAGAAGGGATAAAAGCCGCCAAAGGCGGGATGAGCGCCTTATCAGCCTGGACCAATGCTTTAAAAGAAACCATGCGCGCGATGGATGGGCATGAACAATATATGGATGCCTTGAAACGGGCCGCCTATAGCGATGACAAGAAACTATTGTTCATCAGCGCCAATGTAGTCCCCGATATGCCATTAGATGCCCAAACCGATGCCTTTTGGTGGGGCACACAGGAATTTCGCGAACTTGATCACCCTTACGGCGGGTTTGAACGCACGATCCGTGGATACGACCACCGCCACGATGGTTTCCATATGGCAAAACACCAGCTTTGCATTGATAGCGGTTGCGGGTTTGGCGGCAAACTGAGCTGCGTTTGTTTTGAAGAAAACGGCGCCCTCGTTGAACGTATTGACGTTTAGCCGGCCGATAATTCTTCCTGCAACATTTCCAGTTCCAGCCAGCGTTCTTCACACGCATCCAGTTCGCCTTGAACTGCACTCAGCTCATCACTGGTTTTTTGGAATTTATCCGGGCTTTTGGCAAACAAATCCGGATCCGCCATGGCGCTTTCCAGCTTTTCTTTCTCAGCGGTCAGCTTTTCCATCTTTTGCGGCAACATATCCAGTTCACGCTGATCTTTATAGCTGAGTTTGGCTTTTGACTTTTTCGGCTGTTCTTTCGGCTTTTCTACCGCTTTCGCTTTTGCCTCTGCCACGGCTTTTACGGCAGGACGTTGACGCAAATAATCTTCATATCCGCCGGGGTATTCCTGAACATTTCCATTACCTTCAACCGCAATGGTCGATGTCACAACCCGATCCAGAAAATCCCGGTCATGGCTCACCAGTAACAAGGTGCCATCATATTCAGACAGAACTTCCTGCAACAGATCCAGTGTTTCCATATCCAGATCGTTGGTTGGTTCGTCCAAAACAAGAAAATTGGTCGGGCTCGCCAGTAATTTAGCCAACATCAGGCGGTTTTTCTCCCCACCGGATAAGGCATGGATGGGTTGGCGGGCTTGGCGTTCTTCAAACAGAAAATCGCGCATATAGGTCACAACATGCTTGGGTTGGTCATGCACAATAATCTGATCCCCGCCCATATCCGCCAAATAATCCCAAGGCGTCACATCTTTGGGTAAATTGTCGCGTTTCTGGTCAAAATAAGCCGCCGTTAAATTGGTACCGATTCGAATATCGCCACAATCAGGTTGTAATTGCCCCGTCAGCATCTTCAACAAGGTTGTCTTACCTGCCCCGTTCGGACCGATTAAACCGATCTTGTCACCACGCATCACACGAATAGAAAAATCTTTTGCAATTACTTTATCGTCAAAGGTCTTCGAAATTCCCTTGGCCTCGATCACCAGCTTGCCGGAACTTTCCCCGCTATCGACTTTTAAATTCACCGTCCCCTGTACCTGAACGCGCGTGGCTTTTTGTTCACGTAGATCGGCCAGTTTGCGTACACGTCGCATATTACGTTTGCGCCGCGCCGTGACGCCTTTCAACATATAACGTTCTTCTTCGGCAATCTGGATATTAATACGGGTCAGTTCTTTTTCCTCGTCCGCCAGAACTTGTTCAACCCATTCATCAAAAAATTCATATCCCTGATCGGTACGGCGGATTTTAGAACGATCCAGCCACAATAATTGGCGGGACAATTTGCGCAAAAAAGTTCGATCGTGACTGATCATCATCATCGCGCCCCGGAAAGATTGCAATTCTTCTTCCAGCCATTCAATCGTCGGCAAATCAAGGTGGTTTGTCGGCTCATCCAGTAACAAAATATCAGGTTCAGAAACCAGCGCACGCGCAATGGCAGCACGTCTCCCTTCCCCGCCTGATAACGTGGAGGTATCGCGCGTCCCGTCCAGTTTCATGGCTTCCAGACAGATATCAACCCGGTGATATTCATCTTCATGGCGCAGACCTGCATGAACATAATCATGGACACTGACGCCTTCGGGCATCACAGGATCCTGCGGTAAATAAGATACCGTCACACCGGGTTGAACAAACCGTTCGCCGTCATCGATTTCAACTAAACCAGCGATGACTTTCATCAAAGTTGATTTACCTGAACCGTTACGTCCAACCAAACAGATACGATCCCCCGGTTGAACAGCACATTCCACCCCTTCAAAGACGGGACGACCGCCAAAGGTTACATGTACATCGCGAAGTGTGAGAAGCGGAGGGAGCGCCATCGGGAATCCTTAAAATGCCAGCAAGAATGCGGATATTCGAAAGCGTCGTTTTACAGTATTCGCTCAAATTACGAAATGATGAATTGCACGTTATATGGAAATTATCAGCCCATCAAAGGCCGTCTGATCTTCCATTTGCTTTTTTTGCGCCAGCGCATCGGGACCAAGATGCGTTAAAACCAGATTGCGGGTGTTGAAACGATGTTTTTGTTCCTGCAGCGTCATATAGTCCATATGGAATTCGCATTGCTGATCATAAAGATAACATTCGCATATAAACAGATCGGAGAATTGCGCCGCCGTGACCAGATTATCCGTCCATCCTGTATCGCCACTATAGACGATCGTTTTGCCTTCTACTTCGAAACGGAGAATAAAATCATTTTCATCCAGAAGGTGTCGCGCCTGAAAGGCCTGTACCTTGATCCCGTTCAACCCCTGCGGCTGTCCCAATTTCAATTCAACAAAAAAGACATCAAAATCGATACCCTTATCCCAACAACCGGGATAAAGGGCGTTCATGGCTTCAATCACCCGCTGTTTGACCCCACGCGGGCCTGCAATTATCAAGGGACGCGTTCGTTTGGAGACATAGCGCGCATCCATCAGGAAAAACACTACGCCAGCAAAATGGTCGCCATGCAGATGGGTTAGAAAAATGGCTTCTATAGAATCCGGGTCAACATTGAATTTTCGCATCGCAATCAAAGACGACGCACCACAATCAATCAGGAAAGAGTTTTTCTGACCCAGCACATGAAAACATGTATTGAAACGTCCCCCTGTACCAAAAGCGTCACCGCTTCCGAGAAACTGTACATCAACCAAGCTCATATACGCTACTTCCCTATACCCATGATTTTTAAATCCAACACGACCCAACTTTTAAGTCAAGTCTCATACGCACTTTTGCCCTATTGTTCTTTGGCGGAAGGATGCTTAGTATCGTTTCAACTGAAATTGACAACAAATGGTTAGCCATGACCTTTTCATACGGAACGATCGACCAAACCTTTTTAAACCAACTGCACACCCTCACAGACAAGGATCGGGTTTCCACCTCAAAAGCCTTGTGTGAACAACATGGAACAGATGAGTCATACCATAAGGCGCAGGCCCCGGATGTGGTGGTCTTCACACTTTCCACAAAAGAAGTGTCAGATGTTGTCAAACTTTGTGCCAAACACAAGGTCCCGGTCATCCCTTATGGAACGGGGACATCACTGGAAGGCCATATTGCCGCCTTACATGGTGGTGTTTGCATCGACCTGTCCCAAATGGATAAAATTATCGAAGCCCGCCCGGAAGATATGGATGTAACGGTTGAAGCCGGTGTCACACGCAAAGCCTTAAACGAATATCTGCGCGACACAGGACTCTTCTTCCCCATCGACCCCGGTGCGGATGCCTCCCTTGGGGGTATGGCCTCCACGCGGGCCTCTGGCACCAATGCGGTGCGATATGGCACCATGCGTGAAAACGTACTGGCCCTGACCGTGGTCACCCCGAATGGCGATATTGTTAAAACAGCGTCCCGTGCCAAAAAATCTGCCGCCGGATATGACCTGACCCGCCTTTATGTCGGGGCGGAAGGCACACTTGGTATTGTCACCGAAGTCACCTTGCGCTTATACGGTATCCCGGAAACCATCAGTGCGGCTGTCTGCCCTTTCCCCAGTTTGGAGGAAGCCGTCAACACGGTTATTTCCATCATTCAATGTGGTATTCCCGTTGCGCGGATGGAATTGCTGGATGACCGCCAGATGTACGCGGTTAACCAATATTCCAAACTGGATTACGAAGTTGCCCCAACTCTGTTTTTTGAATTCCATGGCTCCCCGTCGTCTGTAGAAGAACAGATTGAAATGGTCAAAAGCCTCGCAGAAGACTATGGCGGGAAAAATTTCCAGTGGGCCAGCCAACTGGAAGACCGAGACCGTCTGTGGAATGCACGCCACAATGCCTATTATGCAGCACTTGCCTTACGACCGGGATGTAAAGGGGTTTCCTCCGATGCCTGCGTCCCGATCTCACGCCTTGCCGAAGCCATCATGGCAACCAAACAGGATATTGAAGAATCGTTTCTTGATGGCACCATTGTCGGTCATGTTGGCGATGGTAATTTCCATACCCTGTTTGCCTTTATGCCGGATGATGAAAAAGAACTGACAGAGGCCAAACGCCTGAATGCCCGTATTGTAGAACGCGCCATCGAAATGGACGGGACCTGTACAGGTGAACATGGTATCGGGCATGGTAAAATGAAATATCTGGAAAGCGAATTCGGTGAGGCCGGTCTGGAAATCATGCGCAGTTTGAAAAAAGCACTGGATCCCGATAACATTATGAACCCTGGGAAAATTGTCGCTCTATAGCCTTCTCAGCCATGACTTTTTTATAATGGTTCAGGTATAAGTCGGCAATTTTCCGGCTTTGCTTCATAATCACTTCGCTGGTCCGTGAAATCACACTGAAATCAGATGTCTTTGCGTGCATGCTGTTGGCAATTGCCATCATCACACGCTTAGGTGCATTCCATTCACGTTTAAGCTCGTTTAATGCCTGAGCAAGCTCGACTTCAGGGGGCGCAATTATATTGAAGGCCTCATTACCAACCATCAAATCCTCCAGAATTTGATCAAATTCCTGAATGGAACGGGCTAACGCATTTCGGTTGATATTTGCGGATAACCCATAAGAGGTCATACAAAACTCCTTTGCCGCCCTTTGCGACAAGGTTGCCAGCGCACCCGTTAAACGGACCATTTCCACCGCATCCGGTTCATCTGCTATCCGGCTACGATAATAATCGCCTAATTCCTCAGTAAGCTTCAAAGTCGATATATTGAATTCTTCAATCATATTCACATCTAATCCCGGATATTGCGGTGACTCCGCCAACAGGTCTGATGCAAACTTCAAACGCCGCCACACCGGTTCCAAGCGTTTCAATTGATCTAAAACCACGACATCATTTGCAGGGTCAATGCCGTATGCCACGTGCCCCTCTTTTAAAATCATCAGATTAGCATCAAACATTTCACGACTTTGGATAAGGATATCACGATATTGATCCGTTTCTGTAAACGTCCCAATAAAACAAGCCGCCTTTGCCAAACGTTGCGTCAACATATTTTGAATAGCAACCAAATTTGTTTTACGTAGAAATTCACCGTCATCCGCCAGTCCTGGACGCGCAAAACCACAACACAACAGTATCATTCCTATGGCAGCAATTTTTTTCAACTAGCTCTCACCCTTCTTGCTTAGATGTTTATTCAACTTGCTTCACCGTAAATCACCTTAGCGAGAAATAAGAGAGATAAAAACTGCTTTTAGCACTTACATCATTCTGATGATGCGGGAGTATCTTTATAATGCTCAACCAACATATGGACAATCTGATTAGCTTCACGGAGTAATGCTTCATTTGATTTTGCAATTTTCTCAAAATCAGATGCTCGCGCCTGAAACCCACTCGCAACCGCTAGTAAAACACCACGCGGTAACTGCCAATCTACTTTAACCTGTGACAATTCATTACGAATTTCAAATGTCGGGACAGCCGAAATGCCTTGGCGCGGATTTCCACTGCGCAAATCCTCAATAGCCGTATCAAACAAATGCACCGTCTTGGCGAGGTTCACTCGATTTTCATCCACATTCACACCGTATGTGATCAAACAAAACTCCTTGGCTGCTTTTTGAATCAACATACGCTGGCGTCCAGCAATATTTAAGGCACGGACATGGCCTTTTTCCATTTCCCGACTGGATGCATATTCCATCTCCATTACCTTTACGACCCGTTCAAACTGAAGCAGTGCTTCAAGATTATATTGCGCGATTAAATCAACACCCAGTCCCGGCAACGACGCACTTTCCCCCAATAGACGAGCACCGAAATCCAACATTTCAAGCGCCGTATCCAGTTTATCTAATTCTTCTCGAATCGCTTTATTGCTTTCCGGGAGAAAGCCCTCTTGCGAACTACCATTTTTTAAAGCCTCATGGCTCGCCTTTAAAAGATCAGCCGTCTGAAGGAGAATTTTACGATGCTGTTCCACATCACTAAAAGTCGCAATAAAGCAGGCAGCTTTGGCAAGGCGCTGGCTCAACATCCGTTGACGCCCTGCAAGATCAATTTTTTGGGCTTGTAGACGCTGCGTTGTTTCCGCAGAGGCCGGCACATATACAAGGCTCAACAATAAAGAAAAAAGACTTCCTATCAGGATAACTCTGCGCATTAAACGGCCCCCGCCTTCTTATAGATTCAAAACAAAAATATCCTATTTACAAACCTTAAGCTACTTCTGCGATCCATTCCCCTTAAATAGAAACAAGAAAAAAGCCTGCACAAAGTACAGGCTTCCCCTAAATGGATACATTTATAAAGCGTATTACCTCTTTTAGAAGGTGTGGGCCAATTACATCATCCCCATGCTATGGGCTTCTCTCGATAAGTCTTCACGGAAGTCCGGGTGTGCAATATCAATTAAGGCCTTGGCACGTTGTTGCAACGAACGTCCCTTCATATCAGCCACACCATATTCCGTCACAACAAATTGAACGTCCATACGCGGGTCCGTCACCGCCCCACCCGTCAAATGTGGAACAATTCGTGAAATGGTGCCTTTTTTAGCTGTGGAATGCAGGGCAATAAAGGATTTCCCACCTGGTGAGGCGTAAGCACCACGTACAAAGTCCAGCTGTCCCCCCGTGCCAGAGAATTGATGCCCCCCAATACTTTCAGAATTCACCTGGCCGGTAAAATCAACTTCAATAGCCGCATTAACAGAAATCATATTTTCATTCTTTCGAATGACAGACGGGTTGTTCACATAAGATACGGGATAGCCAACGATGGATGGGTTATCATCCATAAAATCAAACATATCCCGGTCGCCAAGCGCCAATGTAAAGACATGCTTATAGGGCAACAGTGACTTACGACGACCATTTAAAACGCCGCGTTTAATCAAATCCACCATCGGCGGTGAGAATAGCTCCGAATGCAAACCCAAATCCTTGTGGCTGACAAGCTGGCTCATAACCGAGTTCGGCACTGCACCGATCCCCATTTGCAGCGTTGCGCCATCAGGGATGCGTTCGGCAATGAAATGACCGATTTTTTCATCTTCCACACTGCCGCCACCGATAATCGTTTCCATCAAAGGCGGATTATTCTCAACGATCATATCCACATCGGAAATGTGTAATAAACATTCGCCAAATGATCGTGGCATATTTTCGTTTACTTCGACAATGATCCGTTTAGCTTTGCGTACAACAGTGGCACCGTAATCCGGATTTGTCCCCAAACTGAAATGACCGGACTTGTCCATCGGTGATACGGTTACGATAAAACAATCTGGTGAAATTGACTCCGTCAACAAACGGCCTGCCTGATGAAACAGGCATGGGACAAAATGCACCCACTCTTCGCCGACATCATAGCCTTGCTTTGCCAATTGGCGATCATGACTACTCATAAACAAGGGATGCGGTTTAATCACAGGCATCAATTCCGGCACCAACAACGATTCAGTCGCTGCGGCACTGGCATGCATGTAATAAACATTCAGGTTGGTAAACCAACCCTGCTTTGCACGACTGGCTACGGCCTCCATCAAGGCAGGCGGCATGGCAGCCCCCATCCCCAAAATCAGATTGGAGCGATCAGCAATACTCGCAACCGCATCATGCGCCGTTGTTTTCTTGGCCTCATACATTTCCATATAGAACGACACGAATATACCCCCTCATGGCATAAGAATAACTATAGTTGATTTGGAGCATACACCAGCTTTTCGCAAGTGCAAAAAGAAAGTCTTTTTACATTCCATCATCTTATCATGATGGATACGTAGATTCCCTATAAACAAAATGATATATTCATCAACAAAACAGACAGATTGTATTTTTCTTTCAACCTGATGTTTCTGTGAGGTAAGCCGAAGGGGGCATAGGGCAAGACCGTGACAAAATTTTCATCCGAGCAGAATACAGGCCGGCTTTATCAAAGAACCAGAAGTACACATATCCTTCTTGGTGGCTTACTTTTATGCTTGTCCCTCTGGATCATCGGAAGTGTATTCACTTGGCACAACTACCAATCCGTTCTGACGCGTGCGGAAAATGATATTGCCAGCCTCGGAACACGACTGGCACATCATACCTCAACATCCATAAAAACCGTTGACCTCGCCATCATGCGCACCGTCAGTCATTTTTCAAAACATTGGGATAAGCTCAAAAATGCCCCGCCACAAGCACATGAATTTCTCACGACGGCTTTCAGTGGCATGCCTCAATTACGCGATATTGTCATTCTATCGGCTGACGGAAAAGTCCTTTTTAATCATCGATACGATTACACATATACGGGTTCTGACGCAAACGACACCTTCCGTATTCAAATGCTGCGCAACCCGGACCGCCGTTTATTGATTGACCGATTAAACAGTAAAACAACTATCGGACTGAGCCGCCCTGTTTATGATTCTCTCGGTACATTGCAGGGGTATATCATTGCCAAAATTCGCAACAGTTACTTAAAAGAAATTTATCAAGTCGGCATGGATAACAGCGAACATGATATCGCACTCTACAACAAAAGTGCCCGCCTCTTATCCATCCCAGAAATCATGGCTTTTCATCATGATATCAGTGACTTGTTTTCCAGCACTAAAAAACAATCCCTGCAGACCGAACGCAATCTTATAACAGGGAAGAAAAATATTAATACGCGTACGAAAGTACCCAATTACGATTTAATTCTCACCGTCGATGTTAATGTCCAAAACGTCATAAAAGCATGGAAACAGCAAACCATTGCCTATACTATTATCGGGGTTATCTTTTCTACTTTGATCCTCATCTATGCCTTTTTGGTTCAACGAGCTTTCAGTGCCGTTCAGCTTGAAAACCTAAGGCGCCAAAAATCAGAAAACAGCCTAAAAAAACTATCTCGAGCGATTGAACAAAGCCCGACCAGCGTTGTCATTACTGATGCAAAAGCACGCATCGAATATGTCAACCCGAAGTTCACCGAGGTTTCAGGCTATACACTTTCCGAAGTCATCGGCAAAAACCCAAAAATTCTCTCGGCACCCACAGATATAAAAACCGATTACGCCACAATGTGGACAACCTTGAAACAGGGAAAGGACTGGCGCGGCGAATTTTGCAACCAACATAAAGATGGCAGGATCTATTGGGAAAGTGCCGCCATCAGTTCTATTAAAAATGAACAAGGCGAGATTACACATTTCCTCGCTGTCAAAGAAGATATTACAGAACGCAAAAAAGCCGAGGATCAATTACAATTGGCGGCGGCTGTTTTCGAAGCGGCATCCGAAGCCATTATGGTCTGTGATGCCAATAACGTTATCGAAACTGTAAATAGCGCCTTTAGTGAAATCACCGGATATTCTGTCGAAGAAGCCACAGGACAAACGCCCTCCATCCTAAAGTCTGGGCGTCACCAAGCCGACTTTTATCGTAGCATGATTGAAAAGCTTAACAAAATTGGCCGTTGGGAAGGTGAAATCTGGAATCGACGCAAAAACGGGGAAGTATATCCGCAATGGCTCTCCATCAAAACCATTCACGATGAAACCGGTAAAATTCAGCGCTTCATCAGCCTCTTTAGTGATATTACACTGCGCAAGCGCAATGAAGAACGTATTCTTTATCAAGCCAATTATGATGCCCTGACCGGTTTACCCAATCGCAGCCTGTTTATGGATCGCCTACAACGCGCCATCATTCAGGCCGAACGAAGCGACACACAAATTGCCCTGCTATTTATCGATCTTGACCGATTTAAAAACGTCAATGATACACTGGGGCACGCTTGCGGAGATTTATTACTACAAGAAGCTGCCGCCCGCCTCAGCGCTTTGGTGCGCCGTTCCGATACCGTGGCACGACTGGGTGGAGATGAATTTACCGTCATTCTCAGTGATCTCAGTGATTTCACTCAAATTGAGCATTTGATCGAAAACCTCCTGAAAAGTTTGTCAGCGCCTTATGACTTGGAACAACATGTCGCCTTTGTTTCAGCCAGTATCGGGATCACAATTTTCCCCAGCGACGGAGCCAACGTTGAAGATCTGTTAAAAAATGCCGATACCGCCATGTATCAAGCAAAAGAAAACGGGCGCAATCTTAGCCAATTTTTTACCACACAAATGAACGACGAGGCCAACGAACGCCGCGCCTTGGAAACCGCATTGCATCTGGCCTTGGAACGCGAAGAATTTGTTCTTCACTATCAACCTATCGTCGATGCTCGCACCAGCGAATTGGTCAGTTGTGAAACGTTACTGAGATGGCATCAACCGGAACATGGTAACGTCTTTCCTGACAAATTCATCCCCTTGGCAGAAGACACAGGGCTGATCCTTCCAATCGGTGCCTGGGTTCTGGAAAAAGCCTGCTTTGAAGCTGTTAATTGGGCAAAGAAAGTCAAAAACCCGCCCAATCTTTCCGTCAATATGTCCTCGCGTCAATTCCAGCGCACCGATGTCGTTGCCCTGGTCCGCGATACCCTTGAAAAAACCGGACTGCCCCCCCATCGCTTGACTTTGGAAATTACCGAAAGCCTGTTGATTGTCGATGACGAAAAAATTGTGCGCCAACTTCATGACGTGCGTAAACTCGGTGTCGGCCTTTCCATTGATGATTTTGGCACAGGGTATTCCTCCCTCAGCTATTTACGACGCTTCCCAATCACGACCTTAAAAATTGATCGCGCCTTTATTCTCGATCTCACCACGGATGACGAAGCGGCCGCTGTTGTCTCAGCCATTCTCTCTATGGCAAACAGCCTTCATATGAAAGTCGTTGCCGAAGGGGTTGAAGAACTGGAACAACTGAATATCCTGCGCGAAGGAGGATGTGATTATATTCAGGGCTATTACTACAGCCCCCCGGTTCCCATTGAAGCGTTCCGCCTGATGGTGCAAAAAGAAGGACCCTTGGACCCAGATGAATGATGTCATCCAGAAATGGAATGAAAAATACGCAGGGGACGGTCTCGTTTTCGGCACCTCCCCAAATGGTTTCCTTGTAGAAAATAGCCATCTTTTCCCAAAGGGCGGGCATATTCTCGCCGTGGGTGATGGCGAAGGACGAAACGGTTTATGGCTCGCCGAACAAGGATTTAAAGTAACCTCTATTGATGGCGCCTCAAATGCCGTACGCAAAGCCCAACAACAAGCTGATCAACGTCACCTGAGCTCGAATTTTCACGCCTTATGCGCTGATTTAGAAAAATGGAACTGGCCGATTGGTAAATTTGACGCGGTTGCCTGTCTTCATCTCTATTTCATGCCCAATCAACGCCCCCAAATGCATCAAACTATGATGAATGCCTTGGTCCCAGATGGTGTTCTCGTGCTGGAAGTTTTCCATCCCGCTCATGTCGGGCGTGGCCTTGGCGGACCGTCCTTGCGCGAATTATGTTACACTGCCGTTGATCTCGCCAGCGATTTCAACCGCTATATGATTTTGCATTTAGAAGAATGTGAACGTGAAATTGCCCCATCCACCTTTCATAAAGGCGGACAGGGCAAAGTCAGTCGGATCATTGTTCAAAAAACAAAAGTGTCGCCTTAATTATAAATCACCCAGACTTGTTTTATCCTAACATTTGAATAGACCAAGTACCCGAACGCGCCCGCATATCGTGAACAGGTGCCAATTCGGTATCTTGACGCCAATTTACAGCCGACTGCGCATCAGGGAACGTCAGCAAAGCAATACTCTCATAACCCGTAGTTTCTCCTTCAATTTGAATAATATTGGCACTGGAAGTAACCAATGCACCATTATATTTAGATAAGGCATCTTTGGCATGAGCCCGATATTCTGCTAACGCATCCGGATTAATATTCTTGGCTTGGGCAATACAATAAACTGTCATCATAATATCCTTTTAAATTTGAATTGACCTGTACACGAAAAGTAATCGCAAACCACCTGTGCGAAAATTCTATAAATAGTCACAATAGATGTGTAATAATGCACAGATGGAAAATTGGGATGATCTAAAATACGCCTTGGCAATTTATCGTCATGGCACCCTAAGCGGTGCCGCGCGTACTCTTGGCGTTAATCACGCAACCGTTTCCAGACGCCTCAGCACATTGGAAACACAAATGGGTGCCCGCCTTTTTGACCGTATGTCTGACGGTCTGCACCCAACTGAACATGGTGAAAAAGCCATTGAAAGTGCGATTGAGATCGAACGCCATATTTTGAGCCTTGAAGTGTCCATTGCCGCCAAAGACACCGTTTTGGCTGGCCCCTTAAAAATTTCCGCACCACAATTGATCGTACAATTAAAATTTGCGGACATTCTTGCCGAGTTTAAAGCCCTTTATCCACAAATCGATCTCCAGATTATTGCGACCTTAGATGCCGTCAACCTGCATCGACGCGAGGCCGATGTGTCCATCCGTGCTGTCAATGAACCGGAAAATACCTTGTGGGGGCAACGGGTCTTGCAGCAAAACTGTATGTACTACGCCAGCCGTTCATATCTGGAACAACGCCAAGAACAGGATCCTTTGAATTGTCTGAATTTCATGTGGCGCGGGGATCAACCCGCCCCTGAAGTTCTAAAAGCCTATCCGAACGCTCGTGTCATTGCCAGATTTGACGATATGGTTGCTGTTTATGGCGCAGTTAATGCCGGTATGGGCGTCGCCCGCATGCCTTGTTTTATTGGTGATAGCAATCCAACCTTTCAACGTGTGCCTCATATCGACAGCGCGCCTTACCATGATTTATGGATTTTAACGCACCCAGATTTAAGAAAAGTACCCCGTATCCAAACCTTTATCCGTTTTGCGGCAACGCGCCTGCGTAAACTTCAACCTTTCTTTTTGGGTGAGTTATAGACCTAAAAAAAAGCCCTCAATAATGTCATTGAGGGCTTTTCGAATAGGGTTCAAACCTTATTATTCAGCGTCTGTCGGCGCATTTACGTGATGCACAACTTGCTGTGGGAAAGGAATGGAAATCCCGTTTTGATCGAAAGCTTCCTTGATACTTTTCGTCAAGCCCCAACGGACCCCCCAATAATCAGAAGAATTAACCCAAACGCGCACAATGATATTGACAGAACTGTCCGCCAATTCCCCAACAGCCAAGACAGGGGCCGGATCTTTCTTAATGCGATCATCTGCTTTGGCCAGATCTTCGATCACTGCCATTGCCTTGTTAATATCATCTTCATAAGCAATCCCCATCAACAGATCGACACGACGGGTGGAATGCGCGCTGTAATTTAAAATAGCGCTGCCCCACACCTGCGAGTTCGGCAACAGGATTTGCACATTATCCCCGGTTGCCAATTCCGTTGTGAATAAAGAGACGCCTTTCACGGTTCCGCTCACCCCGCCGATATCGACAAACTGGCCAACCTTAAAGGGGCGTAAAAACAAGATCATAACACCTGCAGCCACATTGCTAAGTGTCCCCTGCAAGGCCAAACCAATGGCAAGACCAGCCGCACCCAACACAGCAATTAAACTCGTTGTTTCAATGCCAAACTTGTTCAAAACCGCCAAAACGGTGACCGCAACAACGATATATTTTACGATTGTTGCAAGAAAACCCGCCAACATTTCATCCACGTTCGGGCTTTTCATCAACAGGTCATGGCATTTTCGTTTAGAAAAAGCCGCAAACCAAAAACCGACGATTAAGATGATGATTGCAGCAATAACCTGCAACCCATACATTGCGACAAAATCAATAACAGTTTGAACGGTCTGCTCTACAGATTCGGACATTTCTTATGCTCCAGATATTATCCATTTAGCTAAATATGCACAAATCTTCTGAAAATAGAAAGACTAAAAAAAGCCCTTTCCACGGGATTATCACGGAAAGGGCTTTTCTCTAACAAAACGGTTAGTTATTGATGTTTTTTAACATCATCCTCATGGGGTTGAACCGTTGTATTTCCTTCGCTTAACCACAAATTCATGCCTTTGCGTACATTGTAAACTTTGGAATAGCCAAACCGTTGGGTCAGCAATTGCCCTGCCGCACTAGAACGATTCCCGGAACGACAAATCAAAATTATATCTTCATCCGGCTGTACCAACTTTGCCAACTCAGTTGGAAAATTCCGGTTGATTTTACCGTTTGCCATTCTAAAGGGAAGCAGACGACTTCCTTCAACCACGCCTGTTTGCTGCCATTCTGCCGGCGTCCGGATATCGATTACCTTTACTCCTTTTTGCAGCAAAGCTTTCAATCCAGCATTATCAATATTTTTAAGCGGAGCCTCTTTCACACCAAGAAGCTCAATCTCAAAACGTAATGTAGAGTCAGGCGGAATCACATCACCCACCCCACGGGCCCCATAAGCCATTTCTGGTGGAATGATCAGTTCGCGTTTACCGCCAACCTTCATCCCTAAAACACCGGTTTCCCAACCGGGAATCACCTGACGTGCGCCAACAGTAAATGAAAAAGGACGGTTACGATCATGACTGGAGTCGAATTTTTTTCCGTTTAAAAGCCAGCCGGTATAATGAACAACCACCTGTTTTTCATTTTCAACTAACTCACCAGCCCCCACAGTTAAGTCTTTTATTTTCAACTCGGACGCGTAAGCCGAAACACCCGCAATGAGTGTTAGCATAAAAAAGCTTACGCATCTTATTACACTGCGCATGATTCTCATCCTATCCTATGTAAACCTTTGGGCAATTAATACATTATTACCATCTGATATAAAAGAGATCTTTGTCAATTTCGTTCTTAATGCTTTTTTCCGTAGCATATTTTCTATATAAAAAAGGAAAGAGGGAAAGCGATAGCGCTTTAAGAATCAATCTAAAGTTTTGAGTTAAACAGATCATAAGGAAAGCCCCATCATGGCGACGGGCACCAACACAGATATCTTTCATGCCGTTAGATCGCATGTAAAGCAAACACTTAAAATGGCCGAAGCTCAGAGCAAAATTGCAAATGAGACCAGAGACTTGTTGTCCCAACTTCTTTTAACCAGACGGGGCGATGGAGAAATTGTTCTGGATATGAGTGCCTGGCAACGTTTGAAAGCAACAGATAATCAGTGGATGGATAAAGAACGCCACCAGCAAGATCGCTTCGTCAACCCTACGCGTCTTCCACAATTGGTTCCAGGTCTTCAAGGACTATCGCCAACACAATATCTCAGTTTCGTTCAACGCCCACTGGAACGCAATGGCGACAATGCTGTACATCTATGTGCACAAACACTTCGCTATTATGATCAATACAGCGATCGTGAAATGGCGAGTGAACGTAATAAATTGTTTGGGCGCTCTCAACGCTATATCGCCAAATTATTACTCAACGAATTACTCTCCAGAGAACATGACGTTACAGAAGAAAAAGAACTGGACGCTCTGCGAAATGCAACCTCAGCACAAGCTCAATTCGAATTGGCCGCCAAAGTTCTAGGGATTTCGACGACCCAAGTCATGAATCGTTTGTTTAAATATGCTATTGCGCTGACATTTATTGAAACTATTCAGAACAAAGCACTCCAAATTCATAAAGCAAAAACAAAATTTGAAGGATTATTACGTAAATTAGCGGCCAGCGAGCCCGGCCCCACAGCAAAAACACGAATTAAAGAAATCTATCTTGGTTTCCAAAAAGATTTGAAACTCATGTCGCAGGAAATTGATCAAATAAATCAATTCCTAAAATCTTTAACGGCAAAAATGAATAAAGATAATTTTGATGATCAATTTATCGAGTTTCATCGCATCGGCGCACGCCTTGACGCAATCGCTTCACGTTGGATCATTATCATAAGCGAAGCCAATAGCAATGGTGCACGCACCCCAGTCGAGAAAATTAAAGGAATGCACACAATTTATACACATTGATGCATTGGCCTCTCGTAAAGAGCGATTAAAACACACCAAACACAACAACCAAAAAGTTGCAAAACTTATGCGTGCACCTTCTCTGTCGATATCCCTTAAGGGATCATACGTATCTTTTTTTAGTAGAAAAATCATAGAGTTCGGTTAATATAATAGTTATCTATTCCGCCGATCTCGTCGGTCTAAAAATTGAAATCTCCGATTGATATTTTTATGATCGATACCTTTTCGGGTTTATCCCGATCAGAGCGCCTAGAAGCTAGGAATAGCTTCTAACAAACTAAAAAGCCGGTCTCTATGACCGGCTTCTTTTTTTGCGATTTGACTTTTAGGTGTTACACTTTTCGCCCCAACCCACGGATCGTTTCCTCAATATTCTGCCAAGCCTCGCGAATGGCTTCGTCTGCCTCATTCGAATAACCATCCTCAAAATAAGCTTTCAAGGCTTCCGACAACTCCAACAACTTGTCTTTTTGATCGGCATTTTCCGGCGCACCATCAATCGCCCGGTACATGAAATGACAAAGCTCTTCCCGAATATCTTCAGAAGACTTTTCGCGACTGGCTATTTCAAACACATGACAAAGCGTCGCAAAACGGGTTGCCGCACGCCGCTGCAAAGAATAAGCATCATGCAAACCCACCCGCCCTTGTAAATGGATTTTTTCTTCTTGGAGACGCGCATAATCTGTTTCACCCGCCTCTTTCATCAATTTGTTAAATTCTCTTTCCAGGCGCATAACCTCAGATTCAGTCCGCTTGACTTCTTCTGCAGCCCAATCCAGTTCTCTTTTTATTTCTGCAATTAGATGCTCATCTGTTGACATGTTTGGCCATCCGTTCGTTATTTGCCCTCGTTTTGTCATTCTACCAAACTTCCAATAGAAAATCATTACGATTGCCCCACTTTCAACAATGATTTAATCTTCAATGATAAATATCAAATGAAACAAAGGGTTCCCATGTCACAACTAGCAGGAAAAACAATTATTATCACAGGTGCCAGCAGCGGTTTGGGTGAAGCAATGGCCCGCAAGTTTGCACCTTTAGGCGCAAATCTTGTTCTTGGCGCGCGCAGAGAAGATAAACTTAGCACCCTCTGTAACGAACTTGGTAAAAACGTCCGCTTTATGAAGTGTGATGTCACATCGTTTGACGATGTTCAGGCCCTAGCCCAACTGGCCTTGGATGAATTTTCCACCATCGATATTTTAATTAATAATGCTGGCCTAATGCCACTGTCCTTCTTCAGCGAGAAAAAACTCAATGAATGGAACCAGATGATTGATGTCAACATCAAAGGTGTTTTACATGGCATCGCCGCAGTGATCGATACCATGCAGGCACAAAAATCCGGGCACATCATCAATGTCGCCTCAGTCGCAGGTCATGTTGTTACGCCTTCATCCGGTGTTTATGCCGCAACCAAGTTTGCCGTGCGCGCCATTTCAGAAGGCTTACGTCAAGAATCTCGTGGCTTCTTGCGTACAACCATCTTATCTCCAGGCGCCGTTGAATCTGAACTAACACAAAGCATCAGTAATGATAAAATTGCGCAAGGCATTGATAAACTCTATGAAGATGCCATTCGCGCAGAAGATATCGCCAACGCCTGCCTGTATGCGATCGAACAACCGGACGAAGTAGACGTCAACGAAATTATTATCCGTCCGACCAAACAAAAACTATAAATCCCATCCTGAATAAAAAAAGCCGCCGGGGATACTCACCAGCGGCTTTTTTTTTCTGCATTGCATTCATTACTGAGTTGAAAGTTTTAAGACCTGCGCTTTCATGCTTCGTCCCAAATCATCTTGTAACGGGATCAAACCATTATCGGTTAAATAGCCTTCTTCCCCAATTGCTGCATCACTCATAAATTCTTTCAAATACTCACCGATTTGAGGCAAAACTTTCATATGTTCTGTTTTCACATATAAAAACAAAGGTCGTGCCAAGGGATACATCCCATCACGGATGGTTTCAAAGGTAGGCACCACACCATCAATATTCAACGCGGAAATTAAACCACTGCGTCTTTCCAGCGCGTTATATCCCAAAATGCCCAAGGCCTTTGGATTGTTTGATAAACGGCGCACGATCAAATCATCATCTTCACCCGCCTCGATATAAACGCCATCTTCACGCATTTCGCCACAAACCGTTTTACGGGTTGGTGAATCCAGTTTTTCGATATAATCCGACCCCCGACAACCATTGTTCATAACTTCATCGACAAAAACATCACGTGTTCCTGAGGTCGGCGGCGGCCCAAAAAATTGAATTGGAACATCTGGCAAACTCGAGTCGATATGTGACCATAGTTTATGCGGATTGCTGACAAGTTGACCATCAACTGGCAAACGTTTTGCTAATGCTTTCCACAAATGTCGGCGGGTCAAATTAAATTCAGCACTATCTCGCGACTTCGCAATAACGATCCCATCCCAACCGATCATAATTTCAGAAATATGATCAACCTTATTATGGGCACATTGTCGAATTTCACTGATCTTCATACGCCGGGACGCATTGACAATATCCGGTGTCTCAATTCCAATACCGGAACAAAACATTTTAATCCCGCCACCGGAGCCAGTCGATTCAACAACTGGCGATTCTGCGCCCGTTTTTCGATAGTATTTTTCAGCAACAAAAGCCGCAAAAGGAAAAACTGTTGAGGATCCTACAATACGAACCGCATTGCGAAATTCACTATTGGCGTTCACTTGCCCTATACTCAGAAGAACGCCAAACCCAATTAACAACGCAGAAACACGTTTCTTCATATCCAACTGCCTTATCATAATGATACTTGCAAAGTAAGTCTGGTATGGATCTTACTCTTCTTCATCCGGGTGTTCCACCCGCAATGATATGACATCTGGAATTATTTCGATAAACTGCTCTACCAATGAGGGATCGAAGTGGCTGCCCGCATTATCTTTTAAAAAGGAAATTGCTTTATCCAGCGGCCAAGCCTCCTTATAGGGGCGCGTTGATGTCAATGCATCAAACACATCACAAATCGCAGCAATTCGCCCTTCGATCGGTATATTCGCCTCAGCAATTCCATTGGGATAACCGGTTCCATCCCATTTCTCGTGGTGAGTAGCCGCAATAGAACGTGCCATTATAAGCATGACTGAATCAAAATTCCCGATAATGTCTACGCCAATCTCCACATGGCTTTCCATAATAACACGCTCTTCCGGGGTCAGACGCCCGGGTTTCAGCAAAATATTATCTGGAATACCAATTTTACCCACATCATGCATTGGGCTTGCTTGCAAAATCAGGTCTGCAAATTGCTCCCCTAAACCCGCCTTCACGGCCAATAAGCGACAACTTTTGCTCATACGCACAACATGCGCACCCGTTTCATTATCGCGGTATTCCCCCGCGCGCCCCAGACGGCGCACCACTTCCAACTGTGTACGATGGATTTCTTTGGTTCTATTTTGAACCTCAATTTCCAAGTCATCTGCGCGCAAACGCTGATTATAATAGAAAAAACGGGTTTCCAAAAGATTATGGATACGTTGAAAAACTTCCCACGGCTGAAACGGTTTCGTCAAAAAATCTCGCGCCCCGGCTGCCAAGGCTGCCTGGCGGGTTTCCATATCTGTTTGTGCTGTTAGAACCAAAATGGGTAAATAGTCATCATTCCCAACAACTTTTTTCAACGCTTGCATCACTTCGATGCCGTCCATAAACGGCATACGTATATCCAACAGGATCATATCTACAGCTTGCTTCTGATAAATCTCGACAACTTCACGGGAATCTGTTGTCGAAAGGACATTATCATAACCTTCTTCTTCCAATAATTGCTCAAGAAGCAACACATTAGCCGGTTTATCATCCACAACAAGGATGCAACTATCCTTAATTTTATCTATCATATTATTCATGATTTTTTCCCTGCTTGGAAATTGGCAGCTGCACCCAAAAAGTTGTTCCTTCGCCAACAACACTATCAAAACCGATGATCCCACCCATCGCTTCAACAAGTTGCTTGGTTAACGTAAGACCAATCCCGGTTCCTTCAATCCCGGTCATTTCTGCCCCCAGCCGGTCGAACGGTTTAAAAAGATGACTTTGTCTTTCAATAGGAATGCCATTTCCATGATCACTGATCCGAAATTCCACCCTTTCGTCATCAACCTCAAAAATACTCACATCTACAAAGTTACCGGGCCGATTGTATTTAATCGCATTCGACAATAGGTTTAACAGAACTTGTTTACAGCGTGTACGGTCAACCTTGACCGCCAAATCACCCGAATAATGAACATTAAACGATACATCATGTTCTTGTGCTGTATTCTCACTCAGTTCCAAACAATCATCCAACACGCCTTGCACATCTACCGCTTCGATTGTTAAATGCAAATGTCCAGCTTCAATACGGGCGAGGTCCAATATCTCGTTAATCAAGTCCATCAAATGATGCCCAGCACTGACAATCTGATTCACTTGGCGTTTCTGACGATCCCCCAAAGGATGTTTGGTGCTCATTCCCAATAATTGAGCAAAGCCGAGAATAGCATTTAAAGGCGTACGCAATTCATGGCTCATCCGAGATAAAAATTCAGATTTGGCCTCATTTGCTGTATCAGCTGCAACACGCGCAGCATTTAATATTTCTGCATAATGTTTTTCCGCACTGATATCCTGTGTCACCCCCAGCATCCGCGTTGCATGTTCATTTTCATCACGCACCACATTTCCCTGTTCGCGCACCCATCGAATATCACCGGATGGCAGGCGCACGCGGTATTCACATTTCATTTCACTGGCATCGCGTAAGCATTTGCGAATAGCATCTCTTATAATATGAAGATCTTCGTCTAAAACCCAATCTTCAAATCTTTCACGTCTTTCTTCACTCCCATCATCTTTGACACCATATAACTGAAACATCTGTTCCGACCAAAACAATCGATCTTCATCAATATGCCAATCCCATGTTCCCATTTTGGCAAATTTTTGGCTCATTTTCAGACGTTCTTGACTAATCCTTAAATCACGTTCTGCGCGGATACGCTTTGAAACATCACGCACCGCCCCAACAAAAAACGTTCCTTCTGGTAATTTTAACAAGGAAACAGACAAATTCATTTCAAACGTCTGACCATCGGCGCGTTTGCCCATGACTGTACGTCCGGCTCCCATGATATGAGTTTCTCCGGTCTTCAGATACCGGGCGAGATATCCGTCATGATTGGAGGCATAAGGTTCGGGCATCAGTATGGAAACATTCTGACCAACCACCATATCCTTGCTATACCCAAACATTTTTTCCGCAGCCGGGTTCATATCTTTGACGATCCCGCCAGAATCGATCGTAATGATCCCTTCCAAAACTGTTTCGAAAATGGCACGGTGACGCAATTCACTTTTACGTAAAGACTGTTCAGCGGCTTTTAGATCAGTAATATCTGTCAAATACCCGACAAGCCCGTCATATTCACCGGCTTCGTTGGCCAGGACACGCATATCATCCAGAACCCAAAGGTAGGTTCCGTCTTTCTTGCGCATTCGATATTCGTGTTTTTGGCGGCCTGACTCAAAGAGTTCCGGGATTTTAGGTAAAATCCGCTGGAGATCGTCCGGATGGATAACTTCCAGTCGGAACATGGGATTGCGGCTGAATTCTGCAGCATCCCATCCCAGCAACTCCTTAATGTTCGGCGTAATATAATCCACCCCATAATCCCAATATTGGGCGCAGTGATACATCACGGCGGGGCCACGTTCCATAACAGAACGGATATTACGATCGCTTTGCTGTTCCATATCGGGCTGAGTTCACGACTTTTCTATTTCATTACCTTTTCTCAACCCTGATTATAAAGGCATACATTAGTAACTTGCAATCAAACAATCACAAACTATGTACTATTTGAGATGTTCATTCAGGCGCGGCATAAGTTCAACAAAGTTACACGGATGTGTGCGCGCATCCAATTGATGAACCAGAATATCGTCCCACGCATCTTTCACCGCACCACTTGACCCCGGCAGAGCAAACATATAAGTCGCGTTTAACAAGCCCGCCATTGCACGTGACTGAATAGTCGATGTTTTGATTTTTTGGTAAGAAATCCAGCGGAATACTTCCCCAAAACCGGGGATTTCTTTTTCAATAACCATGCGGAAGGCTTCCGGCGTCACATCACGCCCTGTCACACCTGTTCCACCCGTTGTTATCACCACGTCAATATCAGGATTATCCGCCCATACTTTAAGCTGAGCTGCGATATCTTGCGCTTCGTCTTTTAAAATCAGACGTTCAAAGACTTTATGCCCTGCGCTTTCAATACGTGCTGCCAGCGTATCACCTGACTTATCATTTTCAAACGTGCGTGTATCAGACACAGTGATAATGGCAATATTCAAGGGCAGGAACGCGCGGTCCCCATCTATTTTTGACATGGGATATCCCTTCGTTAATTATTACGCGCCACCTCGATTGATGACGGATCCTGACCTTTATAAATCGGCCATGCGCCAGATGCAATGGCGTCTAACGTATTGGATTCCTGTCCCATACGGTCACGATAGACCCATAAGTTGGTTAAAACACGTTCGATAAAAATACGGGTTTCTCGAGATGGAATGCTTTCAATGAAAAGAAGCGGGTCATCATTATGTTTTACACCGCGTTTCCATTTATTCAAATTACCCGGTCCGCCATTCCATGCTGCTGTCATATGAAAAAGATCACCGCTGATCACGTCTTCTTTCAACAGCATTTTTATATATTTTTGTCCCAAATGAATATTGGTTTCCGGTTCAAATATTTTTTCGCTCCAACGCATACGGCGATCACCGGCGACAAAGCTGGCCGTTCCCGGCATCAATTGCATCAAACCTTTGGCCCCGGCATAAGACTTGGCCTTGGGATTAAATCCCGATTCCTGACGCATGAGAGCAAAGATCAAGGCACGATCAACTTCATAACCATTTTTAGGTTCCCACCTTGGCATAGGATATAAGGCCGCATCAGGTATATTCACCCCATTGCGCACCAATTGCGCGCCCAAACGCATCGCAAAGGAAGGCATATTACTATAAAGGGCAACACTCAACATGGCTTGGCGCGTCTGCGTATCTGCTTTTGAATAAGCTTTGCGGAATTCTTTTTCCGCCATTTCGTCTTGCCCAACCTGCAACAAAGCCAAGGCCCGACGGCTTGGTCCCTGCATTTTCAAAGACGACAGTACATCATCGTTCAAAACGGGTAAGGTCCAGTCAAAAACAGCTTCATACCCCAGAGCCCGATTGGCGAGCAGCCCGTAAAACGTCCGGGGATATCCAGCAGCTTTATCCAGCCAGACGTTGACCTTCTCCGGTTTGCGTTGCAATAAGTAAGACCGCGCCGCCCAATAGGCACCGGCAGAGACCATCCAGTCTGATGAATACCCGGAAGCGCTAACCTTCTCAAAATGTTCAGCGGCCTGTTCCAGTTTCCCCATCCGCCAAGATGCAAGCCCCGCAATCCAATGGGCACGCGGGATATATTTACCCGATCGTTTCACCGCCTTGGTTGCCCAGCTATAAGCCCAGTCATCCAGACCGTCGGCATAATAGCCCGCAGCCAGCCACGTGCGCGCCTGATCAATTTGCCCCGGATGCAACAATTCATGTACTTCACGAGTTTTCAGCAGGGTTTTAACCGATTTGGTCCAGCCTTTGCGCGTATAGTAACGCATCTTGCGGGTATAGCCTGCCGCCTTGGCCGCCTTTTCCCGAGACAACCGTTTGCGTGGCGCATAAACCTTGTCCGCCACACCCGTTGAATCATAGCCAGATCCGCTGAGATATTGCCCGCTCGGACGTTTCGGATTCAGGGCATTTTTCGGACGTCGTTTTACAGCCAGCTCATAAATGCGCTTGGCTTGCGGATGATCACTATATTTTATAAGCCAGCGGCGTAATTCTTTATATCGTGAACGATATTTCGTCGGATGGAGGTAGCGTTGTGCTTCCACATGACCCATCAAGGTCCGGTCCGTCACCTTGGCAATCAGTTTATCGGCCTTTTTCCAATTTCCATCCTCTTGAACTTCAAAGATCTCTTGGTATAACTTCAAGTTCTCTTGGTCGAGCAAACGGATTTGGTCACGAATATGATCGCCTTCCTCAACTAAAGAGGCAAGTTGCACGTCCTCGGCCTGTGCGACCTGAACACATACCACCCCCAGAAACAAAGCAACAGCACATAGACTACCTACAAGCTTGGATACCATATCTACCAATCATCAAGAAAAAAGCCACTACATATAGTCAAACTATGCAACCCCTTATAACCGACTGATTTTCTTATCGGTTTCGCGCAAAAGCAACTACAGCGCAATAAACTAATACATTTCACTTAAAACCGCAAGAAACGGCTGATCTTATAATCCTGACAGCTTTTCCATAATCACCAACAGATCCCCCCAAGCCCTGCGTTTCTGCGCGGGAGAACGTAACAGATAAGCCGGGTGAAACAGTGCGGTCGCCTGAATGGGATGAGATAACCCCGGTGTTGAATGGGTAAACCAACGCCCGCGCAAGCGCGAAATGCCCTCATGATGGCCCAAGACAGCCTTGGCCGCAGCCTCGCCCAATAGAACAATCATTTTCGGATCAACCAACTCGATATGGCGTTCCACAAATGGCAGACACACAGCAATTTCGCTGGGGGTTGGATTGCGGTTCCCCGGTGGTCGCCAGAACAAAACATTACTGACATAAATTTTAGACCTGTCCCCAACCTCATCCTGTAAACCACAGGAATGCAACATATGGTCCAACAATTGACCATTCGCCCCGACAAAGGGAGTACCTTGTCGATCCTCGTCCGCACCCGGCGCTTCACCAATAAACATGACATCTGCCTTTGGGTTCCCATCGGCAAAGACCGTATTCATAGCTGTTTTTTTCAATGCACATCCATCAAACGCCAACACAGCTTCGCGCAACTCGTCAACGGTTTGTGCCTTACGCGCCATTTGCACAGCCGTATGCACCATTTCATCCGTTGCCTGTACAGTTTGCGGTGCAAGCGGCGCAGACGGTCGCCCAGCCTGCATCGGACGTGGTGCAGGAGATGAATTTAGTGCCTGCATCTGTTTACGGCGCTCGATCAATTCGGCACTGAAGGCATATCGGTCGATGGATTCGTTGCCGATACATTCATCAACCCCCATTTCCACATACCATTTCAGCAAGGCTGCCGGGTCAAAAGGGTCCATATTTGCGCTGTCTGACTGTTGGTTCATAGTGGATTACTAGCAAAGTTCAGATTATTTGAACAGAAAGGTTCACAAGTTCGTGCATTTTTTCTATGTTGCAATGCATAAAAGTGATAAGAATGTTCGCCAGAAGAACAGTTCACACAGGAAACATCTTAGGAAGGAAGCCGGACTATGGAACGTGAATCCATGGAATTTGACGTTGTAATCGTTGGCGGTGGCCCTGCGGGTCTGTCAGCGGCGATTAAACTCAGCCAACTTGCACAGGAACAGGAAAAAGAGCTTACCGTCTGTGTTGTTGAAAAAGGGTCCGAGATCGGGGCTCATATTCTGTCCGGCGCCGTGATTGAAACCGGCCCGCTGGAAACCCTTTTCCCCGATTGGAAAGAAAAGGGCGCGCCCCTGACGGTTGAAGCCAAAGAAGATGCCTTCCTGCATCTGACGGAAAAAGGCGCAACCAAATTGCCGACCCCGCCGCAAATGCACAACCACGGTAACTATATTGTCTCATTGGGCAATGTGGCGCGTTGGATGGGCGAACAGGCAGAAGACATGGGCGTAGAAGTCTACCCCGGTTTTGCAGCTTGCGAAGTTCTTTATAATGAAGATGGCTCCGTCAAAGGGATTGCCACCGGCGACATGGGTCGTGAAAAAGACGGCTCCGAAGGACCAAACTTCGAACCCGGTGTCGAACTGCATGCACGCTACACCATTTTTGCAGAAGGTGTACGCGGTTCCCTCGCCAAAGAAATCATGGCGAAATACGACTTGCGCAAAGACTGCGACCCGCAAACCTTTGGGATCGGCATCAAAGAACTGTGGGAAATTAAACCGGAAAATCACTCCGAAGGCCGTATTGTTCACACAACAGGCTGGCCGCTGGATAGCAAAACCTACGGCGGTTCTTTCCTTTATCATATCGAAGACAATCAGGTTGCTGTCGGTTTCGTGATCGGTCTGGATTATGCCAACCCGCATCTGTCCCCGTTTGATGAATTTCAGCGTTTCAAAACACACCCGAAAATTCGCAAAACATTCGAAGGGGGTCGCCGTATTGCCTATGGTGCACGCGCTTTGAACGAGGGTGGCTTCCAATCCATCCCGAAACTGACATTCCCGGGTGGCTGTCTGGTCGGTTGTTCCGCAGGCTTCCTGAACGTGCCGAAGATCAAAGGCACGCACACCGCCATGCAATCCGGGATCGAAGCTGCCAAAGTGATCTTTGATCTTTGTACCAGCGAAGACGAAACGGTCAGCAACGAACCTGTTCAATATACAGCCAACATGAAAGCCTCTTACGTTTGGGACGAGCTGTACAAAGCCCGCAACATCCGCCCAAGCTTTGCCAAATGGGGCTTCTTTGGTGGGTTGGTCTATTCCGGTTTCACAACTTACCTGACCGGTGGACGTGAACCTTGGACCCTGCGTCATCCGCACAGTGACCATGACACCCTGAAACCGGCTGCCAGCATGCCGCGCATCGACTATCCGAAACCCGACGGTGTCATCAGCTTTGACAAGCTTTCTTCAGTCTTTATTTCCAACACGGCCCATGAAGAAAATCAGCCGTGTCACTTGAAACTGAAAGATGAAAGCATTCCGGTTTCTGTGAACTGGGCAAAATACGAAGGCCCGGAAGCACGCTTCTGTCCGGCCGGGGTTTATGAATATCTGGATGACGAAGAAAACGCAGGCCAGAAACGCCTGCAAATCAACTTCGCCAACTGCCTGCATTGCAAAACCTGCGATATTAAAGACCCGACCCAAAACATCAATTGGACCACCCCGGAAGGCACCGGCGGCCCCAATTACCCCAACATGTAAGTCTCGCACTTACAAAACGACAAAAACCCTCGAGCTGGAAAGCTTGAGGGTTTTTTTTGGAAAAATCAATTAACCTTAAAAGATAAACAACTTAAAATATACAAACCCATCCCTTTAAAGAAGCATAAAAGGAATAAATATATGAATTACACGACAGATCTTTTATTTCTCTTATTAGGTGCTTTCTTCGGGGTTTTGTCTTCCGGCTTATTTTGGTGGGTACAACAACATTACTGGGCGCCCAAATTAGCATTCAGCCCAGATATTTCTAAGATCAAAAATCCGTACACAAATAAAGGATGGATCTATCGTATTAAAATGAAAAACATAGGTAAAAGAGATATTATTGATATCAAGATTTATGCTCGTTTTTCAATTTTAGGACAAAACTTCAGAAATAGAAAATCAATAGATATTCCATTAAATTTTAACCAGCACCCAATCCTTAGAAAACAACGAAATCGTGTCATATGGCTTGATACAATACCCATTCCACCGCAAGATCATTGTTATTTTCCAGAATTATTTAAAGACAAAAAAAACACCCCTGATTTCTCAGATTTCTTACTTTATCCCCAAAAGGCCCGGATATTTATTTACATATTTGGGCATGACAGCTTTAGCGGTTCCCGAAAACTGTTTGTATCAAAAAAATATAATTACTCCGATATCAAATTGGGAAAATTTTCAAAATTTGACTTCCAAATAGAAGAAGACACAAGGGATTTTTTCAATTGGGTAGAAAAATAAGAAATCACGAGCATACTCCCTTTCAGCAAGATATCGCCCAATACAACAAAAACACTTTCCAGCGATAATCCAATCCAACGCTCTTCTGACGAAAGCTTAATTAAGTTTGCGAAATTCCAGGGAAAACGTGACCTTGTTTCACAACACTATAGGCGAAGCTGGTATCAATTGAGGCAATGCCCGGTACATTGTGTAACGTTTCACGGACAAAAAATTCATACGCATCCAAATTCTGACACACGACGCGCAACAAATAATCCGACCCGCCCGTTGTGATATAACAATCCATAATTTCCGGGATCATTTTCACGCGGTGTTCAAAAGTGCGCACGGCTTCCGTATTGTGGCGTTCCAACCGGACCTGAATGAAAACAGTCAAAGGCAAGCCATAGGCCTTTTGATCAACAAGCGCGGTATAGCCCTTAATCACACCCTGTTTTTCCAATAACCGTAGGCGGCGCAGGCAAGGTGACGGGGACAGGTTAACCTTTTCAGAAAGCTCCTGATTGCTCAGTCGTCCATTTTCCTGAAGAACCCTGATGATTTGAACGTCTTTGGCATCCATTTGTCATTTCCTTTGGCAGAAACTGCTAATTTTAAGATTCATATTAGATGTATTTGGCAGATAAAACCACCATATAAGGAATATTATATCATCCAATACGTTACACAAAATGAGTTGGAGGAAATCAACATGACCAAACAGGATGCAGGCTTCGCTACACGCGCTATTCACAATTTTTACGACCCTCTTCAAAATGAAGGGGCCTTGACACCGCCGATCCATCTCACCTCCACCTTTGCCTTTGAAACCGCAGAAAGCGGCGGGCGACGATTTGCAGGCGAAGAAGCCGGTCATATTTATTCGCGCATTTCCAATCCCACATTGGACATTCTGGAAAAACGCATGGCCGATCTGGAAGGTGGGGAAGCCGCTATCGCCACCGCATCCGGCATGGGGGCGATTACCTCTGTTCTCTGGTCTTTTTTACAGCCCGGTGATGAACTGATCGTCGATAAAACCTTATATGGATGCACCTTTGCTTTCATGCGCCATGGATTGGCCCGCTTCGGTATTGAAGTTTCCTACATTGATCTGACCGATCCGGCCAATCTGGTTGAGGCCATTTCCGAAAAAACAAAAATCGTCTATTTCGAAACGCCCGCCAACCCGAACATGCGCTTAATTGACATTGCAAAAATTGCCGAGATTGCCAAACCGTTTGAAACCCGCGTGGTTGTTGATAACACCTATGCAACGCCATATCTGACTCGCCCCATTGAACTGGGCGCCGACATTGTTGTGCATTCTGCGACAAAATATCTCGGCGGGCATGGTGACGTGGTCGCGGGCCTCGCAATCGGATCAAAAGAAGATATGGAAGTCACCCGCCTGTTCGGCATGAAAGATATGACCGGGGCAGTCATGGCCCCCTTTAATGCGATGCTGGTCATGCGGGGATTAAAAACACTCGCCCTGCGCATGGATCGCCATTGCGAAAATGCCTATCATATTGCACAAATGCTCGTACAATCTTGCGCCGTTAAATCCGTTTATTATCCGGGACTGGAAACTGATCCGCATCACGAACTCGCCAAAAAACAAATGGCAAATTTCGGCGGTATGATCGCCTTCGAACTGGTTGATGGCTATGAAGCCGGGATCGCATTGATGAATAAGCTGAAGATGATCCATCGCGCTGTTTCTTTAGGGGATGCAGAAACCTTGATCCAGCATCCGGCCTCCATGACCCATTCGACTTATACGCCTGAAGAACGCGCAGCACATGGCATTTCAGAAGGTTTGGTCCGTCTTTCTGTCGGCCTTGAAGATGTTGAAGATATCCGTGCTGATCTTGAACAAGCCATGAGCGGTTTATAAATAACGCAAAAGAACAGGAGGGCCTCATGCCGACACACATTCAACACCTTAAAACCATCGAACAACGCCTTTTATGGTTGTCACATTGGATGATCCATAATGCCAACAACCTGCGCCTCAAGGAAGATGGCCTGAAAGTCGGTGGGCATCAAGCGTCCTCGGCTTCTTGTGTATCCATCCTGACCGCCCTTTATTTCGCAACCTTGAAACCCGAAGACCGCGTGGCAGTGAAACCCCATGCCTCCCCCATTTTTCATGCCATGCAATATCTGATGGGCAATCAAGATCTGGAACGCATGAAAAATTTTCGTGGATTTGGCGGTGTGCAGTCTTATCCATCCCGTATCAAAGATATCGACGATGTTGATTTTTCCACAGGTTCCGTTGGCTTAGGCGTTGCCATCACCACCTTTGCCTCCCTCGTTCAAGATTATATTCAGGCCAAAAAATGGGGCAAAGACCTGCCCTTGGGTCGCATGATTTCGTTAGTGGGCGATGCCGAAATGGATGAAGGCAACATTTACGAAGCCCTGCAAGAAGGTTGGAAACACGATCTGCGCAATTGCTGGTGGATTGTGGATTATAACCGCCAGTCTCTGGACGGTGTTGTTTCCGAAGGATTATGGGAACGGATCATCGGTGTATTTACTTCTTTTGGCTGGGATGTCGTTAAAATCAAATATGGCATCTTGCAGGAAGCCGCCTTTCAAAAACCGGGCGGGGAGCAACTGAAAGACTGGATTGATACCTGCCCAAATCAGCTTTATTCCGCGCTGACCTATCAAGGCGGTGCCGTTTGGCGCAAACGTCTATTGGACGATTTGGGTGATCAAGGCGATGTATCGGCCCTGATTGACAGTTACAGCGACAAAGAACTTGCCGAACTGATGGAAAATCTTGGTGGAAATTGCGTTGAAACCATGACAAATGCCTTTGCGGCCATCAACCATGACCGCCCGGTGTGTTTTCTCGCCTATACAGTTAAGGGATGGGGAACACCGCTGGCTGGGCACAAGGACAATCACGGCGGTTTCATGAACAAGACGCAAATGGCGGCTTGGCAAAAAGACATGGGCGTACCCGAAGGTCAGGAATGGGATAAGTTTGCCACGGTTGAAAACAACAAGGATTTACAAGCCTTTCTTGATCAGGTTCCCTTCTTTGCCAAAGGCCCGCGTCGTTATAGCGATAAAATAATTGATGCACCCATGACTACGGTTTCAGCAGATCGTGAAATTTCCACCCAAATGGCCTTTGGTAAAATTCTGGATGAAATTTCCAAAAGCGATACGGAACTGGCAGAACGCATTCTGACCACCTCCCCCGATGTAACGGGCACCACAAACTTGGGGCCGTGGGTCAATCGTCGCGGATTGTTTCATCGCCATGCATTAGAAGATACCTTCCAGACGGAAAAAATCCCTTCCACCCAGAAATGGGCGTTTAACAAAGACGGACAACATATTGAACTCGGCATTGCAGAAATGAACCTGTTTCTGCTGTTGGGTGCTGCCGGATTGTCTCATTCCTTGTTCGGTAAACGCCTGTTGCCGATCGGCACAGTTTATGATCCGTTTGTTTGCCGGGGACTGGATGCGTTAAATTACGCCTGTTACCAAGATGCCCGTTTCATGATTGTCGGCACACCCTCCGGGATCACATTGGCCCCGGAAGGCGGCGCGCACCAATCCATCGGCACACCTTTAATCGGTATGAGCCAAGACGGTTTGGCTGCATTTGAGCCAGCCTATATGGATGAACTGTCCATTATTATGAACTGGGCCTTTGCCTATATGCAAAAAGACGGTGAAGGCGACCCAAATGAACGCACATGGTTGCGCGATGAAACGGGGGGCTCAGTCTATCTGCGCTTGACCACCCGGTCCATTGAACAACCCACCAAGCGTCTGGATGATGATTTCAAACAAGGTACCATTGATGGGGCCTATTGGTGGCGCAAACCCGGTCCAAATTGCGAATTAGTCATTGCCTATCAAGGGGCGGTTGCCCCCGAAGCCTTAGAGGCCGCTGGTTTCCTTGCCGCCCAACGTCGTGACATAGGGGTGTTGGCGGTCACTTCTGCTGACCGCCTCAACGCCGGTTGGACAGCGGCGCAAAGGGATCGCGCACGCGGCAATCAAAACGCCACCTGCCATGTGGAACGTTTGCTGGGCGACTTACCCAAACATTGTGCGATCTTAACTGTTATCGACGGACATCCGGCAACCTTATCCTGGTTGGGCGCTGTCGCCGGTCATCGCACCATCCCATTGGGGGTCGAACATTTCGGACAGACCGGCACCCTGCAAGACCTTTACAAACATTATGGGATTGATCGTGAGGGCATAATTCAACAAGCCCTCGGTGCCCTACCCCGTTAAAGGAACATAAAAAATGGGCCTCTGCATTTAAACAGAAGCCCATTTTTTTGGACGTTTCCTTAAATCAGACAAAAGGAAACTTATTATTTTATTTAGTGAGACATCAAAACCGGAACGGTCATATGTTTGAGGATCTCGCGCGTATTACCGCCTTTCAACATATGTGACACGCCGTAGTGACCATGTGCCCCCATAACGATCAGATCGGACCCTTCGTCTGCGGCATGAGAAAGAAGTAAATCTGTCACGCTGGCGCCTTCCTGTTTATCACGAACCGCCACGGCATTGATGTTGTATTTTTCCAAATGAGCAACCAGATCATCCGCATCCGGGCGCTTCACGCCTTCTTTTTGGATGGCGTAAATTTCAACAACTTCAGAAGCTGTCATCATTGGAATCGCATCATTTAACGCACGTGCTGACTCACGCCCGCCATTCCAGGCCACCAAACAACGCGACCCGACTTTGGGGAATTCCCCGGCAAACGGAATAACCAGCGCTGGACGACCACTGTGGATAATCACATTTTCCGCCAGATCAGACGGAATACCCCGATAGTTCACAGACCAGTCATATTGACCGAGAACGGCAATATCACTTGTACGCGCCGCCCATGTAATCGCCTGAATAACTTGGGCATGAGACGTACAAAGTACATTCTTTGTTGAACAAAGCACACCGGCTGCATCAGCTTCTGCCAAAAAGGCTTTTTCAGCTTCATCTGCCAAAGCGCGCAGCTTATCACCAACCGGGTGACGCCCGACAATCGCTGACATTTCCGGGTCAGTTTGACAGAACAAGGCCGTCACATGCCCTTCTCCATCTTTCGCCAAATCCAAAGCGATCTTGATACGTTTTGCGCATTGCTCCGTTGCATCGAGGTGCAATAAAATATGCTTGAATGGCATGAGTTCTTAACCTTCCCTGAATTGCCTTATAAATTTCGTTCATTCTGCCTACCATAGCTCCGTATGAGAGTGGCGGATTTTTCCATTTTTTCCAAGCTTTTACTGAAATTTAACAAGAGCTTCACATTTCTTTGCAATTGCGTGTCGACAATGACTCTTTGAATGTGGCAATACTGGATATCAACACTTAAATCACACGGGGTAAATAACGTGACGGCTTTTGTAAATGATGCGGCCCTCTTTACGGTGAGCCAGAAAGCGATTCTTAAAGATAAAAAAGGTCGTATTTTGATGATGGAAAAAACCGGCAAAGGCCATTGGGACCTGCCTGGTGGCAAACTGGACGAAGGCGAGGACATGGTCGCCGGTCTGGAACGTGAAATCATTGAAGAAACCCACCTGCACAAAGTCCACGTCGGTCAAATCATTTACGCCGGACGCCGCAACTTCGAAGAAGTCGGTAAACCAGAGCGGGTTATGTTGTTCTATCTCTGTGAATGCGATCAAAAATTTGAAAAGATCAAGCTGTCCGACGAACACAATGAATGGCGATTATTAAGTGCCGATGACATCAAGGATCAAAAAAAATACGAAATCAATCCGATTGTTCGCGCTGCCCTGAAAATTGCTTTCGCTCTTAAATAACAATCCAATTTCATTTCGGGGGAAGGTTGCTATGTCCAATATGATGGAAATCGAACGCAAGTTTCTGGTTACGGGGAACGGTTGGAAAAATGAAGCCCGTGCCAAAAAAATTTCGCAAGGCTATATTAGTAAAAACGGCCACTGCGTAGTACGAGTCCGCAGCAAAGGTGATAAATCTTTCCTGACCATCAAGGCAGACCGCGGTGAAATTCAACGCCTTGAATTTGAATATGAAATTCCACATGAAGATTGCGCCATGATGCTGGACCAGTTGTGCGGCGATGCCATTTCCAAAACCCGCTACACCTTCGATTATGCAGGCAACACGTGGGAGATTGACGAGTTTCACGGGGTCAATGACGGCTTAATTATGGCCGAGATTGAACTGGACACACCGGATCAAGCATTTGAAAAACCCGACTGGGTGGGACCGGAAGTCAGTGCCGATGAACGATTTTTCAATTCCTATATTGCCGAACATCCCTTTTCCACATGGGGGGTGAGCTTTGGCGACCTTGTCAGCGAATTTCAAGCCAAGGAATAACACGCGTCATATTGACACCGTAAACCATCCCTTAACTCTCTTGATCTAGACTTTGTCAGAACTCCGACTCTATCTATGGACCAAGAGAGACACGAGATGGCCCGAACCATGACAAAATCGCAACGCACACCCTTATTGCCCGCAGGCGCCAAAGAATTTTTGGTAAAACGCATTATCGAATTATGCGGCCTCCTTTTAGGGGCTTGTGCGATTATGCTTGCGCTGATCCTTGCCAGCTACACACCGGGTGATCCGTCGTGGAACAGTGCCTCTCCCCATGAAGTACAAAACCTCATGGGACCGATTGGCGCCTATATGGCTGACATTATGGTGCAATCTTTTGGGCTGGCCTGTGTGGTCCCCGTTCTGGTTCTATTTTCATGGGCGTGGCGCATCACGTCCAAACAGATGGTTTCAAACCTGTGGATGCGTCTAATCATACTCTGTAGTGCCGCTTTTTTACTGGCCATTTCCCTAAATGCCGTTCCAACACCTGATACATGGCCGCTGCGCAGCGGTCTGGGCGGTGTCGCCGGCATGATCTTAACTCATCGTCTTATCTCGTTTCTGACATGGATCGGCGTGCCTGATCTTGCTCTCATTCAATTGGGGATCGCTGCATTTTGCGGAATTTCCGGCATTCTGTCACTGCTGTATGGCCTCGCCTTATCACGCTCTGAATGGACACAAGTCGGTCAAGGTGTCGGCAATGTCGCCAAGGGGACACTGCAAGGGTCCGTTGTTGCCGTTCGCAAAGGCGTCGGTGTCCTGCAACGCACCAAACTGGAAGACATGATTGAAGAGGAAAGCGGGATTGAAGACGAGGAACCTGTTTTAAAGCGCAAACGCAGTGCCAAGAAAATCAAGGAACCGGAAGAAGAAATCTCGCTACCGAAAAAGTCACAAAAAGCCAAACAACAAACCCTTGTCCTTTCGCCAGACAGTTACAACTTCCCGCCTCTTGATCTCTTGACCGAAGCCACCCCGGCTCAAAAGGCCGCCGGTAAAATAGATCGTGCCGCCCTTGAACATAATGCTGAACTGCTGGAACAGGTTTTAGACGACTTCGGTGTAAAAGGAGAGATTGTCGAGGTTCGCCCCGGCCCGGTTGTCACCCTTTACGAACTGGAGCCCGCCGCCGGGACCAAAACATCGCGTGTCATTTCACTGGCTGATGATATTGCTAGGTCTATGAGTGCGATTTCCGTTCGTATCGCGGTTGTCCCGGGCCGCAGTGTCATCGGCATTGAACTGCCCAACGCCAAACGTGAAACCGTTTATCTGCGTACCCTTTTGGAATCTCCCAGCTTTGATAACCCGAAAGCCTCCCTCAACATGGCCTTGGGTGTTGATATTGGCGGATCACCCGTCATGGCGGACCTTGCACGCATGCCGCACCTTTTGGTCGCCGGGACAACTGGTTCCGGTAAATCCGTCGGGGTCAATACCATGATCCTGTCCATGCTTTATCGTATGACACCGGAACAATGTAAGTTCATCATGATTGATCCGAAAATGCTGGAATTGTCCGTTTATGATGGTATCCCGCATTTGCTGTCCCCGGTTGTCACCGAACCGGGCAAGGCTGTTATGGCCCTGAAATGGTGTGTGCAGGAAATGAACGAACGCTACCGCCTGATGTCAAATCTTGGGGTGCGTAACATTTCCGGCTATAATGCAAAGCTGGAAGAAAGCCGCAAAAAAGGCGAAGTCCTCACCCGACGTGTTCAAACCGGATTTGACCCGGAAACCGGCAAACCGATTTTTGAAGAACAGCCGCTGGATATGGACGCCATGCCGTTCCTGGTCATTATCGTCGATGAATTCGCCGATTTGATGTTGATGGTCGGCAAAGAAATTGATGCCTGCATTCAATCGCTTGCGCAAAAAGCCCGTGCCGCCGGTATTCATTTGATCATGGCGACACAACGCCCGTCCGTTGACGTGATGACCGGAACGATAAAAGCGAACTTCCCGTCGCGGATCAGTTTCACCGTCACAACCAAAATCGACAGCCGCACCATTCTGGAAAGCCAAGGGGCGGAACAACTGCTGGGGATGGGCGATATGCTGTTTAAACCGGGTGGCGGGCAAATCTCACGTGTACATGGTCCTTTTGCTTCGGATGAAGAGGTTGAAGAAGTCGTTAATCACCTGAAAAAACAAGGTGAACCCAAATATCTGGACGCTGTCACCGAAGAAAGTGACGAACCCATCGATGGTCTTGTTATGCCTGCCGGTAGTGTCGGCGGTAACACCTCCAGCGGGGACGCACTTTATGATCAAGCCGTTCAAATTTGTATTCAGGATGGCAAAGCCTCCACCAGCCACATTCAGCGTCGCCTAAGTATCGGTTATAACCGGGCGGCACGCATCGTTGATCAAATGGAAGAAGACGGCATTGTTTCTGCCCCTGATCGGGTTGGACGCCGTAAAATCCTCGCCGGGAAAGACGGCGTGGAATAAAAAGGCGGGTTCTTGCCGGTTTTATGATGTTTCAAGATTGACTCAGCGGGTTGTTTCCTGTACTACCCGCCCACTTACGTCGCTGGCACCCCTGGAGGCCAGATGACACTCAATGTAACAAGATTTTAAGGAATAAGTTTATGAGCTATGTTCTGAACGCACAAACGCGCGAGACAGCCGGCAAGGGGGCAGCCCGCGCAATCCGTCGTGAAGGCCTCGTACCGGCCGTTATCTACGGTGACAAAAAAGACCCTGTCAGCATTTCCCTGAGCCCGAAAGAACTGTGGCTGCAACTGCACACAGGTCAAACTTTCTTCGCTTCTACAGGTGAAATCCAGATCGGCAAAACCAAAGAAATGGTTATCTGCCGTGATGTCCAATTCCACCCGGTAACAGATGCACCGATGCACGCCGACTTCCTGCGTTTGGCAAAAGACGCGTCTATCGTTGTTGCGATCCCGGTTACATTTGTAAACGAAGAAAAATCCGACGGTATCAAACGTGGCGGCGTTCTGAACGTTGTCCGTCACGAGATCGAATGTGAAGTTCCGGCAAACGCTATTCCGGAAAGCATCGAAGTTGATCTGACAGGTACAGCTGTTGGTGACTCCATTCACATTTCCGCAGTTTCCCTGCCGAAAGGTGTTGAGCCGACCATTACAGACCGTGACTTCACTATCTGCTCCATCGCGGCACCGTCTTCTGGTGAGAAAGCAGCAGTAGAAAGCGAAGACGAGTCTGAAGAAGAAGCTGAAGCATAAGGCAACTTCCTATGATTTTGTTGGTCGGACTAGGCAACCCAGGTGGGAAATACGCCAAAAACCGACACAACATCGGGTTTATGGCGCTGGACGAAATCGTTCGGCGCCATTCCTTTGGGCCCTGGCGTTCAAAGTTCCAAGGCCAAATGTGCGAAGGCACCATTGACGGCACCAAAGTCCTCGCCCTGATGCCTGAAACGTTTATGAATGAGTCCGGCCGTTCTGTCAGCGCAGCCGCACGCTTTTACAAAATCACCCCCGAACAGATCGTTGTCATGCACGACGAACTTGATCTCGCCTTCACAAAAATAAAAGTTAAAATTGGTGGTGGTCACGGTGGCCATAACGGCCTGCGTTCCATCGACGCCCATATGGGTAAAAATTATAAGCGTGTACGCTTAGGGATCGGTCATCCCGGTTCCAAAGAAAAAGTCCATGGATATGTTCTGGGTGATTTTGCAAAGGCAGAAGAAGACGCCCGCGATAAAATGCTAGATGGTGTCGCCCATCACATCGGCCATGTGATCAATGATGCTGATACGGAATTTATGAACCGTTATGCCCTTGATATGCGCCCACAGCGTCCCAACAAACCAAAAACGCCCATACAAGACGATGCACAACCGTCTTCAGTAAAAAATAAAGACGACAGCAACGACTCCCCTTTTGCTGTTTTAAAGAAACTGACGGACTAATTCAGATTCTTTTTTACCTGCTTTCCCTGCAAAACAGACGTTTGGCTTGACCTTTCTTGCGTGGCGCGCTATCCGCATTGCCAACGGTTTTTCTATTTTTTCTTAGGATGAACTCCAATGGGTTTTAACTGCGGTATCGTCGGCCTGCCTAACGTCGGCAAATCAACCTTGTTTAATGCGCTGACTTCCACAGCAGCAGCCGAAGCGGCCAACTTTCCGTTTTGTACGATCGAGCCAAACTCCGGGCGTGTCGGGGTGCCCGATGAACGCCTCGATAAACTGGCGGCGATTGCCGGGTCAGCCAAGATTATCCCGACACAGCTGGAATTCGTCGACATTGCCGGTTTGGTGCGCGGTGCTTCCAAAGGCGAAGGACTGGGCAATCAGTTTCTTGGCAACATCCGTGAAGTCGATGCCATCATCCACGTCTTGCGCTGTTTCGAAGATGAAAACATCACCCATGTCGATAATACAATCGACCCCTTGCGCGATGCTGAAACCGTCGAAACTGAATTGATGCTGTCGGACTTGGAAAGTCTGGAAAAACGTGAACAGGCCCTGATTAAAAAAGCCCGTGGTCAGGACAAAGACGCAAAGGCGACATTGGAACTGGTTGGACGCTGCCTTGAAGTTTTGCGCGAAGGTCAACCGGCGCGCATTGTGGAGCGCCGCGATGACGAAGAAGAAAAACTCTTCCAGATGCTGCAATTGCTGACCTCCAAACCCGTCCTTTACGTCTGCAACGTCGAAGAAGACAGCGCGGCAGAAGGCAATTCCATCTCTGCCAAAGTTTTTGAAAAGGCCGCCGCCGAAGGCGCACGCGCCGTTGTGATTTCTGCCCAGATCGAAGAAGAAGTTTCAAAGCTGGACAGCGACGAAGAAAAAGCAGAATTTCTGGAAAGCCTTGGCCTCGAAGAAACCGGGCTTGCCCGTGTCATCCGCGAAGGCTACAAACTTCTGGAACTGCTAACCTTCTTCACCGTTGGCCCGAAAGAGGCCCGCGCTTGGACAGTCCAGACCGGCGCCAAAGCCCCGCAAGCCGCAGGTGTCATTCACACCGACTTTGAGCGTGGCTTCATTAAAGCAGAAACCATTGCCTATGACGATTACATCGCCTGTAACGGTGAAACCGGGGCCAAGGAAAACGGTAAAATGCGTCAGGAAGGTAAGGAATATGTGGTGAAAGACGGCGACGTCTTCCATTTCCGCTTCAACGTGTAAAACGACTTTAATCAATAATTAAGGCTCCCGCTCCGTCGGGAGCCTTTTTGTTTTTACGAATCCACATACAATCCATATAAATTTTTATCAAACTCTCTCTTTCTATAAAGAAAGCCTGTTCAAGCCACCTCATAGAGCCTCTCATCCTGAGAAAAGTTTTACACGCCAGCCTTCGCCTGAATGCAAGCTAAGCACCTGAGGGGACAGACTCTTTATTTAACTGCTCTAAAAAGACAACTTAAAAGTCGCCCTTGGTAATACCAGAGGCAAGGTTTTCTGCGCGTTTTCAAGGGTTTAGAGACTGGACAAACGATCGCGTTTGTGGTGTAAATAAGCCACGTTTTTATGAGGAACTCCGCTGTGCGCGGGCTTTCTCCTTATTCACTCTTGCATAAGCGGAGGTAGTTTAGTGCTAGAAGAATATCGCAAACATGTCGAGGAGCGTGCTGCTCTGGGCATTCCACCCCTGCCGTTGTCGGTTGAACAAACTGAAGCGCTTGTTGAATTGTTGAAAAACCCGCCGGCAGGTGAAGAAGACACACTGGTTGATCTTCTGACGCACCGCGTCCCGGCTGGCGTTGACGATGCAGCGCGCATCAAAGCCGGTTTTCTGGCACAAGTCGCCAAAGGCGAAATTTCCTGTTCTTTGGTTTCCAACGTCAAGGCGACAGAATTGCTTGGTACCATGCTCGGCGGGTTCAACATTGAACCGATGATCGCCCTGCTGGACGATGCTGAAGTTGGCGAAGCCGCCGCAGAAGGTCTGAAAAAGACCTTGCTGGTTTTCGATTACTTCTTTGACGTTAAAGAAAAAGCGGATGCCGGTTCTGCCAACGCAAAAGCTGTTCTTCAGTCCTGGGCGGATGCGGAATGGTTTACATCCAAACCGGAAGTCGCCGAAAGCATGAAGCTGACTGTATTTAAAGTCACAGGCGAAACCAATACGGACGATCTGTCCCCGGCACCGGATGCGTGGTCACGCCCCGATATTCCGTTGCACGCCCTTGCCATGCTGAAAAACGCGCGCGAAGGCATCACACCGGAAGAAGCTGGCGTTCGCGGTCCGATCCAATTCATCGAAGACCTGAAAGCCAAAGGCAATCTGGTTGCTTACGTTGGCGACGTTGTCGGAACTGGATCTTCGCGTAAATCTGCGACCAACTCCGTTCTGTGGTGGACAGGTGAAGACATTCCGTTCGTGCCCAATAAACGTTTCGGCGGTGTCTGTCTGGGTAGCAAAATTGCACCGATCTTCTACAATACAATGGAAGATGCCGGCGCATTGCCGATCGAACTTGACGTCAACGAAATGAACATGGGCGACGAAATTGAATTGCGTCCGCTTGAAGGTAAAGCTTTGAAAGACGGTAAAGTAATTGCCGAATTTAAAGTAAAATCCGAAGTGATCTTCGACGAAGTTCGCGCCGGCGGCCGTATTCCGTTGATCATTGGTCGCGGCCTGACCGCACGTGCACGCGAAGCTTTGGGTCTGGAACCGTCTACCCTGTTCCGTACACCGGTTGAACCGGCAGATACAGGCAAAGGCTATACACTGGCACAAAAAATGGTCGGTAAAGCTTGTGGCTTGGAAGAAGGCAAAGGCATTCGCCCAGGTACCTATTGCGAACCGAAAATGACCACTGTCGGTTCACAGGACACAACCGGTCCGATGACCCGTGATGAATTGAAAGACTTGGCTTGTCTCGGCTTCTCCGCTGACCTTGTCATGCAGTCTTTCTGTCATACATCGGCTTATCCGAAACTGGTTGACGTCAACACACACAAAACCCTGCCCGATTTTATCGAGACACGCGGTGGTGTGGCCCTTCGCCCGCAAGACGGGGTTATTCACAGCTGGTTGAACCGCCTTCTGTTACCTGACACCGTTGGGACAGGTGGCGATAGCCATACCCGTTTCCCGCTGGGCATTTCCTTCCCGGCTGGTTCCGGTCTGGTTGCCTTTGCGGCTGCGACAGGCGTTATGCCATTGGATATGCCGGAATCCGTTCTGGTTAAGTTCACAGGTAAACTGCAAGAAGGCATTACACTGCGCGATATGGTCAACGCCATTCCGTTCTATGCCATCAAGCAAGGCCTGCTGACGGTTGAGAAAAAAGGCAAGAAGAACATCTTCTCTGGTCGTATTCTCGAAATCGAAGGCTTGCCGGATCTGAAGGTCGAACAGGCGTTCGAACTGTCTGATGCTTCTGCTGAGCGTAGTGCGGCTGGTTGTACCGTTCACCTGAATGAAGAGCCGATCATCGAATATATGCGTTCCAACATCACCCTGATGAAGTGGATGATCGCGGAAGGCTATCATGATGAGCGCACCCTAAAGCGCCGTATCGAAGCCATGGAAGCTTTCATTGCCGATCCGAAGCTGATGAAGCGTGACGAAGATGCAGAATATGCAGCCGTCATCGAAATCAACATGGACGATATTAAAGAACCGATCGTAGCTTGCCCGAACGACCCGGATGATGTGAAAACATTGTCTGACGTTGCCGGTCAAAACATCGATGAAGTCTTTATCGGGTCCTGTATGACCAACATCGGTCACTTCCGCGCTGCCGGTAAGGTTCTGGACGGTCTGTCTGATCTGCCGACCCGTCTGTGGATTGCCCCGCCGACCAAGATGGACGCCGCCATTCTGACCGAAGAAGGCTATTACTCCATCCTTGGAAAAACAGGTGCGCGTATGGAAACACCGGGTTGCTCCCTCTGTATGGGTAACCAGGCACAAATCCGCAAAGGGTCTACGGCGATGTCTACATCTACCCGTAACTTCCCGAACCGTCTGGGTATTGATACCAACGTTTATCTGGGTTCTGCCGAATTGGCCGCTGTTTGTGCACAAATCGGTAAAATCCCGTCAAACGAAGAATATCAAGCCAAGGTGAAGGCTGTGAACGAAAAAGCGGATGACGTTTATCGTTACATGAACTTCGACCAGATCCCGTCTTTTGTTGAAAAAGCGGCAACGGTTGATGCCTAAACATTAATTTGTACAACATCTAAACTCCCCGTCGGCGCAATCCGGCGGGGATTTTTTTATGTATTTTATTGTGATAATTCTTTCAACATCTCAAGAGATGGGGCAAACCCTGTCTCTGCTGCCTTTTCCAGCCAATAAAAACCTTGTTGCTTGTCCACCGCAACCCCGATCCCGCGCAAATAAGCCAGTCCGAGAATATGCATGGCCTTGGGGTAACCGGTTTTTGCGGCCTGCTTGACATAGCGAATACCGATTTTCGGATTGGCCTTGATACCAATACCTGAAATATAAATCTCGCCCATCCGCAACATGGCGTAATGGTCCCCGGCTTTGGCCGCTTTATCAAACCAGCCGCGTGCAAGGTTCAAGTTGGTTTTACCATTCAGGCCATCCGCATGAATACGCCCCAACACCACCATCGCCGGGGCATGATCTTGACGGGCCGATTTGTGAAACCAGCGCATCGCCGTTTCAATATCTTTTGGTACACCGCGTCCCTGCATATGCATCGTACCGATCCAGTAATCCGCCACCGGATTGCCCGCACGCGCATATTGGTGAAATTCGCGCAAGGCATCTTCATTGCGCCCTTCCTGCACAGCACGGATGGCATCTTCCATACTGGCGAAGCTGGGATGCGAGAAAACGACTAAAATCAGTAAAAAAACAAAGTGCATTTTGGATCAACCCCTTGCGCAAAGCTTACATCCCCGCCAATATCAAGTAAATGTCGCATTCACAGAAAAAACAGGGTTCAAAAATGGGTTTGAAAACAGCAGCTTTCGCCGGATTAATTGGATTGACCGTCACGTTTAACGCATGGGCGAGCGAACCAAAACACGCCGTTGCCATGCATGGTGATATTAAATACGGTCCCGGTTTCACCCATTTTGATTATGCCAACCCTGATGCACCCAAAGGGGGCAATCTGCGTCTTGCAGCACTGGGATCCACATTTGATACCTTCAACCCCTTTACCTTAAAAGGCAACAGTGCTGCAGGAGTTGGTATGGTCTATGACTCTTTAACCCAGCGTTCGTTGGATGAGCCCTTTAGCGAATATGGCCTTTTGGCAGAAACGATCGAAATTCCTGAAGATCGCTCCTTTGTCACGTTCCATCTGCGCAGCGAAGCCAAATGGCATGATGGTAAACCTGTCACGGCTGAAGATGTCGTCTTCAGTTTCAACACCTTGTTTGAAAAAGGTCATCCGCAATATCGGTTCTATTACGGCGATGTGGATAAAGTCGAAGCCTTGTCCGAGCGCACTGTCAAATTCACCTTTAAATCAACAGAAAATCGTGAACTTGCCATGATTGTCGGCCAGCTTCCCGTTATACCGAAACATTACTGGCAAGATAAAGACTTCGAAAAAACAACATTGGAACCGCCTTTAAGCAGTGGCCCTTACCGCGTTAAATCGTTTGAGTCCGGTCGCAATGTTGTCTATGAGCGAGTCAAAGATTACTGGGGAGAAAGTTTGGCCGTCAATGCCGGGCAAAACAATTTTGACGAAATCCGTTACGATTATTACCGCGACGCCACGGTTGCAGTTGAAGCTTTCAAAGGCGGCGCGTTTGATTACAGATACGAAAACATCGCAAAGAATTGGGCAACCGCCTATGACATCCCCGAAGTCAAAAACGGTCTGATTGAAAAACTGCGTTTCAAACATAGCGTCGGTGCAGGCATGCAAGCTTTTGTTTTCAACATCCGCCGCGATAAATTTAAAGACCCCTTGGTCCGCGAAGCACTCGCCTATGCCTTTGACTTTGATTGGGCCAATAAAAATCTGTTCCATGATGAATACAGCCGGACCAAAAGCTATTTTGCAAACTCCGAACTGGCGTCAAGCGGATTACCAACAGGGCGTGAACTGGAAATCCTTGAAAAATATCGCGGACGCGTTCCTGATGACGTTTTCACAACAACCTATGAACCACCAAAAACTGATGGTTCCGGCAATGTACGGGGAAATCTAAAACAAGCCGTTACCTTGTTGAAAAAAGCCGGTTACATCATCAAAAATGGCAAACTCGTCAATGGTAAAACCGGAGAACAACTTAGTTTCGAGTTTCTATTGCAAGCCGGTCCCACATGGGAACGTATTGTCCTGCCGTTTAAGAAAAATCTCGAACGCCTGGGTATTGAGGTCACTTTGCGTATGGTCGATACCGCCCAATACAAACAACGCACAGATACCTTTGATTACGACCTGGTCGTCGATGTCTTTGGTCAAAGCCAATCACCGGGCAACGAACAATACAGTTTCTGGTCCAGCAAAACCGCAAATCAACCCGGCGCCCGTAATTCCATCGGAATCAGCAATGATGTTGTAGATGAACTGGTTGAATTGGTTGTAAATGCCCCCAACCGTGAAGAACTGGTCATGCGGACACGTGCTTTGGACCGGGTTCTGTTATGGGGTCATTACGTCATTCCCAACTGGCACCTAAAAAGCGCACGCATCCTTGCCTGGAATAAATTTGGCCGCCCCGATACCTACCCTAAATATAGCCCGGGATATGATGCCTGGACCTTCTGGTGGCTGGATAAAGAAAAAGAAAAAACCCTTGCAAATAAGCGCAAGCAATAGGGATTATTCCCTAAAAATGTAACATGACTTTGCTACCATACTCGCTAAAATGTTACACTCTTGTAATATATAGAGGGAAAAGGCGAGAGAATGATCGTAGAAACCAGATACTACGCACTAGGAAACGAACATAGCGCGCAGGAATGGGGCAGTATCGTTGCAACCTTGGCACAGGGACGAAAATCGGGAGAGCAGGTGGTTGAACAAACCTACCTTGACACTTTTGACTGGGCCTTGTGCCGTAACGATATTTCATTCATCTACGAACAAGCCGATGTAAACTGTTTACGTATCATGACTGATCAAAAGGGCGTAAAAATACCAACGCCCCAAACGGTCGAAGTCCTTCCTGTCTTTCCAAACGACATCCCCGAAGGAAAGATGCAAAAGACGGTCGCGAAGCTTATCGGCTTACGCGCCCTTCTTGTGTTAGCACAGATCAAATCCGAACAGATCATCATCCATGTTGAAGATAAAAAAGGCCGTGTGCGTGTCCGGCTTGTTGTGGAAGTCAACTTCCAACGCCCGGCCCCCCGGCGCAAAATGCTGGAATTGGGATGTCGTCTGCGCATTGAATGCCTGAAAGGGTACGAAAAAGATTTTGCCAAAACCCTGCCCCGTTTTGATGGCCTCAAACCTTCCAACCAAAATACGTTTTTTGCACAGATCATGGAAAATATCGGAAAAACTCCCATGGATTATTCCAGTAAATTAAAGATCAAGCTGGACCGTAAAATGCGTGCCGATGAAGCCTTGAAGGTCATTTTAAAAGATCAACTTGCACAAATCGAGACCAACATTGACGGCACCATTGCCAATACGGATACGGAATTTTTGCATGATTTACGAGTGGCTGTGCGTCGTTCACGCAGTGCTCTCAGCCGCTTAAAAGAAGTTCTGCCCCCCAGTATTCAAGATCGCTTTTCACAAGACCTTGCCTGGATTGGCTCCATCACCACGCCTGTGCGTGATCTGGATGTGTATCTTCTGGATTATCCGAAATACCGCGACCAACTTTCAACGCAGCAACAAGAAAACCTGCAACCTTTATATTATTTTCTGCAAAAACAGCATGAAATGGCCCGTCAGGAACTCATCGAAAATCTCAACAGCCGACGCTTTCGGGATTTTCTGGTCAAATGGGGTGCTTTCCTAGACAAACCGGTTCCCCAACGCCCCAGCGCCCCGGTCGCAGCGCAAGAAATCGGTACCATTGCGGATAAGCGCATCTGGAAAACATATACACGAGTCATTGCAGAAGGTCGTGCCATTCATGAAGACACCCCGGCTGAAGCCTTGCATGATTTACGCAAGACCTGCAAAAAACTACGTTATCTCTTGGAATTTTTTGCCAGTCTTTACCCTGCAAACCAGGTCAGTGAATTGGTCAAAACATTAAAAGGCCTGCAGGAAAACCTCGGTGATTTTCAGGATTTGGATGTGCAGGCAGGAAAATTACATGATTTCTCTGCTCAAATGATGCAAGGTGGCGAAGATCGACCACAAGTCTTCATGTCAATGGGGGTCTTGGTTGAAGGTTTTATGAGCAAAAAAGAAATTGTGCGCACTGAATTCGCCGAACGCTTTGCTGCTTTTTCCTCAAAATCTGTAGAAAAAGATTTCCGCCAATTGATCAATAAAGACAAAGCAGGAAAGAAGAAAATCGCCTTAAAAGCCCATGTCGAAAATGATGAAATGGCCTCTTAGGAATATTCCTCTCTCAAGGCGGTTTTAACCGTCGTTAACACCTGTTTCCAATTGCCAAATTCCTGCTGACGGAACAGACGCATACTGTCATACCAGTAACTGCGTGTTGTCTCTTCCTGCCAACGCCAATCCGCGCATTGATCCAGCAACAACCAAACCGGCTTGCCCATTGCCGCTGCCAAATGGGCAATGGCTGTATCCACGCTGACGACCAAATCCAGCTTGGCAATTAATGCTGCAGTATCCCCAAAATCCTGAAGGCGGTCCGTGACATCAATCACGTGGGCAACCTTGGGCAAAGGTGCATTTGCCCCCACCTGCAATGAGACCCAATCCAGATGCGACAACGAAAACAAATTGGCAAATTGGGCAAGGTCGATAGATCGTAAATGATCCCGTAAATGTGCTGCCCCACCATGCCATGCAAAACCAATCTTGGGCTTTTCATTGATGAGGAGATCATGAAACCCGTCATAAGGGGCCTGTAAATAGCCCTCACGGTGCACCATACGTTGTACACTAATATCCATAAAAATTGCCAAATCCATCAAGTAGGATTGGTAATCAAATGCATCCGGATTTTCCACCGTTTCACAGACTGTAATTTGGGGAATGGCTTCCCGGATTAAACGACTTAGACCTTCGCGACATAAGAAGGTCACCTTCGCGCCACGCCCTTCCAGTTCAATCAAAAAACGTGAGAATTGAATAACGTCGCCTGCGCCCTGCTCGCAATAAACCAGAATATCTTTGCCTGAAATCTCTTCTCCGTTCCATACAGGCATACCACATTCAGGACGGGAATTTGAAATCTTCACGCCGTCATAACGCACACGATATTTTTGAAATCCTTCTTTCAAACGTCCCTGTTTCAGTAAAACATGGGCATCGCGTAGGGCCAGCTGTTGATTATTCACACCATGTGCTTTTGCCAAATTCAAGAAATGAGCCGCCTTGTCAAACTCACCGATCTCTTCAAAAAAAACATGCAAATGCAGATAACTTTCCCCATGCATGGGATCAAGGGACAAGGCCCGAAAATAAGATGAAATAGCCGCACGTGGATTGCCACTATCGCGCTGTGCCGCACCTAGTATCCGCCAAACTTCAACCCGCTCCGGATCACCTTTTAAAGAACGTTGCGCACATTGAAGAGCCGCCCCATAGTTTTTCCCCATATAAAAAACAACGGCCAAATCCCCCCAGTATTGTGGGTTGGCTGATGTTTTATCTTCCAGCCGGGCCAAAATCGGGCGCACCTTTGCCGTCTCACCCGTTTTTGCCAACAGGTAGCACATAAAAGCCAAAGCTTCACAAGGCACATCCCCTGCCAACAACAGCCGGTTTGTCATCTCGAACGCGCGTTGATTATCGCCTGCCCCATAAGTCAGTCGGGCTTGCGCCAACAAAACATGCACATTATCTTGTGGTAATTTCATCAATAAATTACGCGCATCCTGAACCTGTCCACGGCTCAGACAGGACAGGGCATAAGCAACCGCTTCGGTGAGTGTCAGTTCTTTTTTCATAAGGGCCAGCTTAGCCGATTTCAACCAAAAGAAAAGGCTCCTGCGTCAACAGGAGCCTTTTTAAATCAGATATATAAAGTGACTTAAGCGCCAGCTTCCATCTTCACAATTGCTTCTGCCTGTGCAACTACTTGTTTTGCCGTGACCACATGCAGGTTTTCAATTAGCTTGCCATCAACGACAACAACGCCTTTGCCTTCTTTCTCCGCTTCTGCGTGTGCAGCAATAATCTTTTTGGACCATTCGACTTCCGCATCGGACGGACCAAAGATTTCATTGGCTTTTCCAACCGTTTTTGGATGGATCAGCGTCTTCCCATCAAAGCCGAGCTCTTGACCCTGTTTGCAATGTTCCACAAAGCCTTCATCATCGGACAGGTCCAGATAAACACCATCCAAAATTGCAATCCCGGCCGCACGTGCCGCCAAAATACAAACGTTCAAAGACATCATAAACGGCAAGCGCATTGGCGTATGGGCACAGCGTAATTCTTTCGCCAAATCCGACGTTCCCATCACAAAACCACCCATACGATCAGTCGAATCGGCAATTTCTTCAGCATGAAGCATACCGCGCGGGGTTTCCATCATACACCAGATTTTCATCTCGGCAGGGGCACCCGCACCATCCATAATCGCTTCGACCTGACGAACTGTGTCTGCACTTTCCACCTTCGGCAATAAAATCGCATCCGCACCGGATGTTGAAGCCGCAACAATATCGTCATAGCCCCAAGGCGTGTTTAAACCGTTTGTGCGGATAAGAATTTCGCGCATGCCATAACCGCCTTCTTTGACGGCATCAACAATTTGTTGGCGCGCGACTTCTTTGGCATCCGGAGCGACGGCATCTTCAAGATCAAGGATCAAACCATCCGCGGGAAGGGTACGCCCCTTTTCCAGTGCGCGGGCGTTGGACCCCGGCATATAGAGGACACTACGACGAGGACGTGCTGTTGCAGCCATTGGACTATTTCCTTTGCAGTTAAGTTTTCTGTTATTTCGCAATTGCGGAAAAATATAAACAAAAGTTTCTCATTGGCAAGCCCGCATGATGGGGTATAACTGCAAGAAAACAGCCTAAAAGAATGTAAGCGTATGAGCATCTTATCAATTCAATCCTCTGTCGCCGTTGGTCATGTCGGAAATTCGGCTGCCGTCTTTCCCTTGCAACGCCTTGGTTTTGAAGTCTGGGCGGTCCCGACCGTTCTGTTCTCAAACCATCCGGGTTACGATTCTCATGCCGGTGCTGCGGTTCCCATTGACACCATGCGTGCAATGGTCGACGGGATTGATAATCTAGATCATTTTGCCCATTGCGAGGCGATCTTGTCCGGCTATCTTGGCAACGTAAAGGCGGGGCGATTCGTCCTTGAAACGGTTGAGCGCATCAAAGGCATTAACAAAGACACCCTTTATTTTTGCGATCCGGTTGTGGGCGACATGACACGCCGCCTTTATGTCAAAGATGAAGTCGCGGCCTTTGTGCGCGATGAATTGATCCAGCATGCCGATATTCTTGCCCCGAATGCTTTTGAATTAAAATATCTCAGCGGTCGATCCCAAGATACCCTAAGTGATGCGATGTTTGCGGCAGATGCCTTGCGCGCACGCGGCCCCAAAACAATCTTGATTACCTCTTTGCGCGGGCGAAAAGGTAATAAACCAACCCTGTCCAACGTCATCGTCAGTGACCAAGGCGCCTGGCGGGTCACCGTTCCGCAACGGGCCTTGCGGGCAAAAGGCACCGGTGATACCTTCGCCGCCCTGTTTCTCGCGCATCATTTGCGTGGGGAAACAGCCCAGCAGGCATTGGAACTGGCGACCTCAACCCTTTATGGCATTATTGATGACACACTGCGCCATGACAGTGACGAACTCCGCCTAATCGATGCCCAAGCCGAATATCTCCACCCCAGTTTTTATATCGATGCCGTCAGGATTGGGTAGATGATTACTCTTGTTCTCGGTGGCGCACGATCCGGAAAATCGGCTTATGCCGAAAAAATAATCGAGGATTTAGGCAGTGGGGTCTATCTTGCCACCTCGCGCGTTTGGGATGCGGAAATGACCGAACGGGTGCAAATCCATCAGGCCCGGCGTAATGATCTATGGCAGACCATTGAAGAACCGGTCGCAATTCACGATATCATTGCCAACACAGACAAACCCATGCTCGTCGACTGCCTGACCTTATGGCTGTCCAACCTGATGGAGATGGAAGCCGATATCGATCAGGAAACCGAACAGCTTTGTCATGCCCTGACAATGGCAAAACAAGACGTTGTGCTGGTGTCTAACGAAGTTGGACTGGGCATTGTGCCCGATAATGCCTTGGCGCGGAAATTTCGTGATTTGGCAGGCAAAGTCAATCAAACGGTAGCGCAAACCGCCGATCGTGTGATATTTGTCGCAGCCGGACTACCCCTCACAATGAAAGAATAATCCATGAAGATACCTGCAACTGTCATTACCGGTTTTTTAGGCGCCGGTAAAACCACTTTGATCCGCCACCTGCTGGAAAATGCCAACGGTAAAAAAATCGCGTTGGTGATTAACGAATTCGGCGATTTGGGTGTTGATCGCGAAATGGTCAAAGGGTGCGGCATTGCAGGCTGCGAAGACGAAGACGGCAACGACAATGTGATTGAACTGGCAAATGGATGTATCTGTTGCACTGTGGCCGACGAATTCCTACCAACGATGGAAGCCCTTTTAGAACGCGACAACCTGCCCGACCATATTGTGATTGAAACCTCGGGCCTTGCCCTGCCCAAACCGTTGGTCAAAGCGTTCAACTGGCCGGAGATTAAAACACGCGTGACCGTGGATGGTGTGATCACAGTTATCGATACCCATGCGGTCGATATGGGGCGTTTTGCCGACGATGAAGCCACGATACAAAAGGTTCGTGAAAGCGATGAAAGTCTGGATCACGACAATCCGCTAGAAGAATTGTTTGAAGATCAGTTGCAATGTGCCGATATGGTCTTGTTGAATAAAACCGATCTTGTCGAAGCCACACGCCTGACAGAAATTAAAGCCGATTTACAAGCGCGCGTGCGTGATCATGTCAAATTTATTGAAACCGACCATGGTCAGGTTGACCCGGCAATCCTGTTAGGCCTAGATGCAGCGGCTGAGGATGACCTGCATCATCGCCATTCCCATCACGAACACGATGACCACGATGATGATGACGACCATGACCATCATCACGACCACAGCCATGATGAATTTGAAAGTTTCTCTGTCTCGCTTGGTCCAATTGCAGACCCGGTCGATCTGGAAAACAAATTGCTGGCGCTTGTCGATACCCATGACATTTTACGGATTAAAGGCTTCCTTGATGTCCCCGGTAAACCCATGCGCCATGTCGTGCAGGGTGTGGGACCGCGTTTCCAACGCTATTTCGACCGTCCGTGGGCAAATGATGAACCACGCACCAGTCAACTTGTGATTATCGGAAAGCATGGGTTGGACAAAGCAGCTATTGAAAAAGCCCTTGCCTCATAAACATAAAACGCCTGTAAAACAGCCAATCTTATCCTATTAGATAGATTACAAGGAATATAACAGATGGTAGAAATGTCTGTTATATGAACTCCATCTCAATAGGCTGTAGGTTATAGCTTTGTACTTAAAAGGCCTCATTCTTTCTGCTCTTCTTATGTTTTTTTCCGTCGGAACATCCGCAAATGAAATCACATCCATTCATTTGCCGGAAGGGGTTCTGGCGGAAAAAACATCGATTGGCTATGTTGGTGCCTTCCCCGATATTTTAAACGAAGCCGCACGCAGGTTAAAACGCCCTGTTTCCCTTTATGCTGGCCCGTGGTTACGCTCACAAAAAAACGCACAGTATATCCCCGGCGCCGCAATTGCCCCGCTGACCCGTGTCCCGGAACGCGAAGATCAATATATCTGGGTGGAAGAAATTCTTCCCCTAAATCTCACCTTCCTGATCATGAGCGGTTCAAACACGGAGTATCAGAGTATGGATGATCTGATAGGAAAACGCATTGGTGTCCTGCGCGGATCTGTTGCCGATGTCATAACACGCAACATGCCGGAACTGCGCAAATATGTTGTGTTATCTTCAACCGGAGAATCCTTAAGCAAACTCTTGCAACATGGTCGAATTGACGGCTGGTTGATTTGGGATATCTACGGTCTGGAAAATATGCGCAAGCTTAATCTAATGCCGTTCATCAAAACAACTTTTTCCTATACTGTCGGCCCCCTTTATCTGGCAACAAACTCAAGCGTCAGCATAAAGGAAGTCCAACTCTGGCAACATACCCTGCGCGAGATGAAACAAGATGGCACAATTGCCAGAATTATCCGCCAGCATTACGGCAACAAAATTGTTGCCGTCCTCAAAAAAGCGCGGCCTTATTCGCCGGGGACCCCGACAGAAGTCGAATATTCAAAATGAAGTTCTTCATCGGGATGCGCGTAAGCATGGGCAGAACGCGCTGCCATTGCTGCTTCGGAAAATCCACATAAAATCAGTTTAAGTTTATTTTCATACGTCACAATATCGCCCACGGCATACACCCCGGCCAAGCTGGTCGCCATAGAGGTTGGATGTACACTGAGGTGTTTCTTATCCAGTTCCAGTTCCCATTCTGCAATCGGCCCCAGATTTTGCGACAAACCGTAAAAAGCCAGCATAACATCGGCATCAAGGTCGCGTGTATTCCCATCAAAATCTTTAACAACAACGGCTCTTAACTGATCACCATCCCCTTTCAATCCTTCCAACTGATAGGGAACAACCAATTCGATTTTGCCGTCTGCGGCCAATTGCTGCATCTGGGATACGCTTTCCGGCGCAGCACGAAATTTTGGGCGGCGATGAACCACCTGAACGGATTTCGCAACATCGGCTAAAGACAATGCCCAATCAACCGCACTGTCACCACCCCCTGCAATCACAATACGTTTATCGCGGAATTCTTCGCGTTTGCGCACCATATAGAAGATGGATTGCCCTTCATATTGCGCCAGCCCATCCAGTGGCGGTCGATTGGGACCAAACGCCCCAACACCGGCAGCAACGATAACCGCTTTGGCATTAATTTGTGTCCCCTTGTCGGTTTCCAAATTAAAACTGCCATCTGCCTGTTTTTCAAGCTTGGTCACTTGCTGAGAAAGATGATAAACCGGATTAAAAGGGGCGGCCTGTTCTTCCAGCTTGTTAATCAGATCACCGCCTGTAATAGACGGATGGGCGGGAATATCGTAAATCGGTTTTTCTGGATACATGGCCGTACATTGCCCGCCGATCATATCCAGCGCATCAATAACATGGCAGTTCATTTTCAGCATACCACATTCAAACACGGCGAACAGTCCGGTTGGGCCTGCCCCGATGATGGCAACGTCAGTTTTCTGCATCTCAGTCATTGATTTTAACCTTTTAAGAATTTACGAACCAATTGGCCCTAAAATGCGATGAAAAAGAGGCCGAAGTCTAGTATTAAGTTGCCATGAAAATAGAAATCAAAAACCAAAACCAAACCGAAGAAATCGCACAACGCCTTGCCGCCATTGCCCAACCTGGTGATGTCATCGCGCTATATGGCGATTTAGGGGTCGGAAAATCCGTCTTTTCGCGCGCCTTTATCCGCGCCATGACCACCCCGGATGAAGAAGTCCCCAGCCCGACATTTACCCTTGTTCAAATCTATGAAACCGAGGCATGTGAACTTTATCATTTCGACATGTACCGTCTTGATGCACCCGAAGATGGCTTGGAACTAGGGATCGAGGAAGCCTTTGCCGAAGGGATCTCATTGATCGAATGGCCGTCCAAGCTTGGGGGATATCTGCCATGGGATTGCCTGAACATTGAAATTTCCCATAACCCGGCGGATCAAAACGCCCGCCATTTTAATTTTTCAACACAAGGTCGCTGGATCGAGCGCCTCAAGGAGATTGCCCTTGTCTGATCGTCAGGAATTACGCCAACGTTTTTTAACAGAAAACGGATGGAGTGGTGTGGATTGTCCCTTGCTGGCCGGGGATGCCTCTTTTCGCAAATATTACCGCCTCAGCCGCGACGGTGAACAAGTCGTTTTGATGGATGCGCCCCCGCCCCAAGAAAACGTACGCCCCTTTGTCAAAATCGCTAACTTCTTAGTTGAGCACGGCTTCAGTGCACCTCGGGTTCTGGCGAAAGATTCAAAAAACGGTTTTCTACTGATCGAGGATCTGGGCGACGATACCTATACCCGGTTGTTGCAAAACGGAGCGGATGAACGACACCTTTATAAACTGGCCACCGATGTACTGGTCGAACTGCATAAAGATGTCACAGCCCTACCGGATGACATCCCCGAATATGATCACGAATTGCTAACGAGTGAAGCCCTGCTTTTACCTGACTGGTGGATGAAAGCCGCCTTTGGTGATACGTACGTCAGTGCCGATATGCGCAATAGTTATATCGAGGCTTGGCAACCCTGTTTTGATTATCTTCAAGATCAAAAACCGGTTCTTGTACTGCGCGATTATCATGTCGACAATCTGCTGCTGCTTCCAGATCGCCATGAATGGGCGGCTTGCGGATTATTGGATTTTCAGGATGCCGTTTTAGGGTCCGGTATTTATGACCTGATGAGCCTGCTCGAAGATGCACGGCGCGACATAAAACCGTCACTCATTGAAGAAATGAAAATGCGCTATACTCGGGCATTCCCGGATCTGGAACCGGAAGAATTCGATACCGTCTTCGCGATTTTAGGGGCACAACGCCATGCCAAAGTTATCGGTATTTTCGCCCGCCTATGTATGCGTGACGCTAAACCGATTTATCTGCAACATATGCCGCGTGTCTGGCGCTTGCTGGAAAGATCGCTTAAGCACCCGATGCTGAAAGATGTCAAAACGTGGATCGACCAACATATCCCCAAAGAAGCCCGAGGAATTCCCGCATGTCTGAACAAATAACATCCGGCATGATTCTGGCTGCGGGATTAGGCACCCGAATGCGCCCATTGACGTTGCATACACCAAAACCCCTGATCAAAGTTGCCGGGCGTACAATGGCCGATCGTGCCCTGGATCGATTGAAAGAAGCCGGTGTGACCCATGCCGTCCTGAATATCAGTTATCTGGGTGAACAAATCGCTGCCCATTTTAAAACCCGCACAGATATGGATATCCAGCTTTCAAAAGAAGATGAGCCCCTGGAAACAGGGGGTGGCGTCCAAAATGCCCTGCCCTTGTTAAAAGGAAATGCCTTTTTTGTCCTGAATGGAGATGCCGTTCTCTTAAACGGCCCGACACCAACGCTGTGCCGTATGAAAGAGTTCTGGAACCCGGCAGATATGGATGTCCTGTTACTGTTGCTGCCCAGTGCCAAGGCCATCGGGTATAGTGGTCCCGGTGACTTTACGCTGGACAACCGCTGTATCCCGGCGTTTCGCAAAGAACGCAACACCGCGCCTTATGTCTTTAGCGGGGTGCAGGTTTTGGCACATAACACCTTTGAAAACCGCCCAAAGGGCAAATGGTCCTTGCGTGAAATCTATCAGGATGCCATTACCAAAGGCCGCGCACGTGCACTTGTCCATGATGGTGATTGGTTACATGTCGGAACACCGGAAGGGTTGGAAGTTGCCGAAGATTACTTTGCAAAGCTTGCTTGACATTCAAAACCGCTGGAAAAAAGCGGGACTTTTGATCGCACTTGGCCTCTGTGTCGTTGCGGCCCTTCCCCCAATTTATATTTTGCCATTGGCTTTTATCGGTTTTTCCGGCTTGTTTCTCTTGCTAGACCGCTGCACAACGACGAAGCAAGCCTTTTTCACCGGCTGGTTCTTTGGCGTTGGTTTTTTCGGTGGCGGTCTTTACTGGCTCACCAATGCCTTTCTCGTTAATGCGGTCAAACATGGCTGGCTTATTCCCGTTGCCATTCCGGCTCTTGCCTTCGCAATGGGCTTGTTTATCGGGCTGACCACGCTCAGCGCCCATTTGATGTGGCGTAACCAAAAACATCCGTCTCAAGCCTTTGCCCGGATCATTCTTTTCGCGATTGCGTGGACCTTGTGGGAATGGGTACGAAGTTGGATTTTTACCGGCTTCCCATGGAATTTGGCAGGAACCGTTTGGGGTTTCAGCGACATCATGATGCAACCGGCAGCCTATACCGGCGCCTTCGGTTTTAGTCTGCTAACCGTCTTGGCCCTGAGTTTGCCTGCATGTTTCTCCTATCTAGGAGGTAACAAAAAGTTTCTCGCTCTACTCGCCTGCCTGCTCATCCCCGTCCTGTTTTGGGGCACAGGCAGTCTGCGTCTGCAAAACGCTAATGTTGTTTTTCATGATGATATAACGCTCCGCCTTGTTCAACCCAATATCAATCAGGCCCATAAGTGGGATAGAGATTTGAAAGTCGCCAATTTCAATCAGCATCTTGAATTAAGTCTTGCTGAAAGTACAAATGGGAAAAGGCCCAGTCACATTATCTGGCCTGAAACGGCTGTCACCTATGCTTTAAACCGCGAACCCAATGTTTTGCGCGCTATTGCCTCTGTCGTGCCGCCGGGCGGTGCTGTCCTGACAGGAACGCCACGCATGACCCCACGGGGACAACAACCTTTTCAGGTTTGGAACAGCTTGCTTGCCGTTAATGAAAAAGCAGAAATTACAGCAGTTTATGACAAATCTCATCTTGTCCCCTTTGGTGAATACATCCCCTTTCGTCGCTTCAACCCTGTTCCCAAATTAACAGCAGGTATGGTCGACTTTAGCCCCGGTGATGGATTACAGACCCTACAGGTAAATGGTCTGCCCCCCTTCAGTCCCTTGATCTGTTACGAGGTTATCTTTCCGGGGTCGGTTGCAAATAAGGAAAAACGCCCCTATTGGTTGTTAAACTTAACAAACGACGGATGGTATTCAGACAGCCCTGGCCCCTATCAACACTTAATAAGTGCACGCATGCGCAGTATTGAAGAAGGCCTCCCCTTGATCCGTGTTGCCAATACCGGGATCACTGTGGCAACGGATGCATATGGTCGTGTCCTCTCCCGCTTAGATTACGGACAACGCGGTTTTATTGATATTCAGCTGGCAAAACGACTTGAAAAAGCCCCTTACGCCAGCACCACATCCAATGCTATCCTAATGTGTCTTATCGGCTTTTTCTTTCTTATCGCTCACGTCATGTTCTTCATTTATCGGAAAAGATAATATTCAATCTTTGGTTATTTTAATTTAAAATCCTTCTACTCTGGTTGAATTCCCGCCCAAATGTTTGCTATAGTCCGCCCGACTTTATAGTCGGGATGATCCCGAACTGGTGTGCGAATTGGGGAATTTAAGGAACATGGACGAACTTGCGAAACCTGCAGGCTTGCCGAAAAAAAAGCCCGGAGAGACAAGTCCCATCGACATTCATGTCGGTGCACGATTAAGACAACGACGAACGTTATTGGGGATGAGCCAAGGTAAGCTAGGTGATACCGTCGGACTAACCTTTCAACAAATTCAAAAATACGAGCGTGGTGCAAACAGAATCGGCGCAAGTCGACTTTATGATCTCAGTCGCGTTCTGGATGTTTCCATCGCCTATTTTTTTGAAGAGATGCCCAACGAAATAAGCGAACAACGCTATAAATCTGTCAATAAACATCTAAGTAATGATGTCAGCGCCTTTGAAACCGATGACATCACCCGACGTGAAACACTCGAACTGGTCAGAAATTATTATAAAGTTTCAAACCCAGTGGTGCGAAAGCGTCTTTTTGAACTCGCAAAAGTACTTGCGACACAGAATATTTCAGCAAACGAAAACACTTGACCTGATAACCATTTCTGATACAAATCCCTTCATTATTTCTGCGGAAAAGCCCGCAGGAACATGGGGGGATTTGGATCGCTTGCGCACCCATGGTAAAAAATGTCGCTAAGTGGGCTTACAGATAATCGTGCCCTTGATCCATTGGTTTAACTTTTGATCGAAAGGCGCTTATCATGGCTCTCGACAAATATCTTTTTACATCTGAATCTGTTTCAGAAGGTCACCCGGACAAAGTCTGCGACCGTATCTCCGATTCCATTATTGACGCATTCTTGGCTCTTGATCCGCATTCACGCGTTGCCGTTGAAACCATGTGTACGACAAATTTCGTCGCACTTGCTGGTGAAGTTCGCGGCCCGGACGAGATGAACCACGAAAAATTCAAAGAAATCACGCGCCAAGCTATTAAAGACATCGGTTACGAGCAACGCGGCTTCCATTGGAAAGATTGCGAAATCACATCGCAAATCCATTCTCAATCTGCCGATATTGCCCAAGGTGTGGATGAAGGCACAGGCACAGACACAGAAGAAGGTGCTGGCGACCAAGGCATTATGTTTGGTTATGCCTGCAACGAAACACCGGAATTAATGCCTGCACCGATTATGTATTCTCACCAAATCCTGCGCCGCATGGCCGAAGACCGCCATTCTGGTAAAGTTCAGGGTTTTGGGCCAGACAGCAAATCACAGGTCACATTGGCTTATGAAAACGGCAAACCGGTTCGTGCAACGTCTTTGGTTGTATCTACACAACATGACGAAAGCCTTTCTTTGAGCGATGTCCGTGAACTTGTCCTACCTTATTTCGAAGAAGTTCTGCCGGAAGGCTGGTTGCCGGAAGACAACGAAATTTACGTAAACCCGACAGGTCGTTTCGTAATTGGTGGTCCCGATGGCGATGCAGGTCTGACAGGCCGTAAAATCATTGTAGACACATATGGTGGGGCAGCCCCGCATGGTGGCGGTGCGTTCTCCGGTAAAGATCCGACCAAGGTTGACCGTTCTGCAGCTTATGCCGCACGTTATCTCGCGAAAAACATTGTGGCAGCCGGTCTGGCTGACAAATGTACCATCCAGCTTTCTTACGCAATCGGTATTTCCAAACCGTTGTCCGTATATTGTGACACAGCCGGTACAGCACAGGTTGACGAACAGAAATTGGCAAAAATCGCAGCCGAAATCATGAACCTGTCGCCGCGCGGCATTCGTGAACATCTGCAACTGAACCGTCCGATCTATAAAGAAACATCAGCTTACGGTCACTTCGGTCGCACACCGACAGCAGAAGGTCACTTCTCTTGGGAGAAAACCGATCTGGTTGACGAACTGAAACGCCAGTTCTAATTCTGGCTTAAAACAGTTGAGATTACCTGCAAACGCGGGTATGCATGGCCCCTGTCTCGTACAGGGGCCATTTGCTATGTGGAAAGAAAATGTCAGATAACCCGGAACTTTATACCACACGTTTGCGTACGTTTGGTCGCCGCCAAGGCTACAAACTGAAACCTCGTCAACAAGAACTGGTCGATACACTTCTACCATCCTTACGCTTGAGTGCCCCGCAAGACGGCCACCAAATTGATCCAAGCACTGTGTTTCAAAAACCCGTCAAGCAAGTTTGGTTTGAAATCGGCTTCGGCGGTGGGGAACATGCGGCCGCGCAAATTGCCAACAATCCTGACATCGGCATGATTGCCTGTGAACCCTTTATGAACGGTGTCGCTAGTCTTCTGGTTCATATTGATAATCAAAACTTACAAGAACGGGTCCGCATCCTGGATGACGATGCACGTTCTTTACTCGACAGCCTTCCTGATTGCAGTCTGGACCGTATGTTTCTGCTGTTTCCAGACCCCTGGCGCAAAAAACGCCATGCCAAACGACGTTTCATCGGTAAAGAGAATCTGGAACTGGTCGCCCGCGTGCTCAAACCCGGCGGTGAATTCCGTGTCGCGAGCGACCACATGCCTTATATTGACTGGACCTTAGAACATCTATCCAATCACAATGATTTCGATTGGCTTTGTGATGGTCCACAAGATTGGCGCACCCGCCCTGCTGATTGGCCACCAACGCGTTATGAACAAAAGGCGTTGAAACAAGGGAAGCCTTGTGTATACCTAAGGTTTAGACGCAAGTAGACGAATGCTCAACTTTTTGTTATTATCATTGTTATTATTTTTTCCTAAGATTAGAGCTAGGTACTTGCAATGATTAGCATATAAGGGTATGAGGCAGCCATGAAGCACTTACGCACATATTCTGGCCTTTTATCTCTCGTAGCCCTATTCATCCTATTTGCATGCACGGCACAGGCTCAAACTCAAATTCGTGTTCTTGCTTATCCTTTTCCGCCTTTTTTAAATGAAGATAACAGAACAGGATTAACAACCGACCTTATTGCTCTACTTAACAATCTTCAAACCGATTATCATTTTGAATTAAAAGTCACATCTCCGACCCGGCGCTATAAACAATTTGCGGCAGGTCATGCCGATATCATTTTCTTTGAAATGCCAACATGGGGGTGGCAAAAAACAACCCTGGGCTTTCAACAAACAAAAGAAATAATGAAAGGCGGTGAAAAATATGTGACCGCAAATCAGAAGGGCCGGGATCAAAGCTTTTTTGATGATTTAACATCAAAAAGCATCAGTGCTTATATCGGATATCATTACGGTTTTGCAAACTTCAATGCAGATCAAAATTGGTTAAGACAGAACTTTCGCATTGGCTTGCATAACTCGCACGAACGCATATTAGATCTCATTCTCAAGAATAAAGTCGATATCGGCGTTGTAACCCTGTCCTATTTAAAAAAACATTTCTACGCAAACCCACAACTTCGTTCCAAACTCCTGATTTCAGATCGTTTTGATCAACACTACAGCTTACGCGCACTGGTACGCAATGGGGCACAGATCAAGGCCTCTCAACTCGAACACCTTCTGGACCGGCTTAAACAAAATAAACAACTGCGCGGTTTGTTCATCGCCAATGGGTTGGAAGATCAACTAACCTACTAACATCCCTCCCCTTCGCACAGATTATTTTTCCTTGCATTTCAATAAAAGAAGCGTATAAAGAGGGCGAACTCAATACATAGCCACTTTAGTGGATTTGATTGAAGTGGGCCCAACGGTCCGCTTTTTTTGTTATCGGGACATAATTTTCAATCTGAAGGAAAGGGGTTTCTTGCATATGTCTTTAGCGCTTAAACGCATTGAAGAAATTATTGCGCCCACCCTGACGGATCTGGGATATGCGATTGTTCGCCTGCAAATGCAGGGCGAACGTCATCCGACATTACAGATCATGGCAGAACGTCTGGACCGCAAGATTATGGACGTCGAAGATTGTGCTGCAATCAGCCGCGCGATTTCGCCATTGCTGGATGTCGATGACCCGATTGAAGACGCCTATTCTCTGGAAGTGAGTTCACCTGGAGTAGATCGTCCGCTGGTGCGGGCAGAAGATTTTGAACGGTTTGCCGGTTTTGAAGCCAAGGTCGAAGTGGCCTATCTGATTGATGGCCGCAAACGTTTCACAGGCCGCCTTGTCGGCCTTGTGGATGGAAATGTACAAATTCTCGTGGACGGCGAAGCCCAAGATCTTCCTTTCGAAGATATTGTCAAAGCCAAGCTTGTCCTCACCGACGACCTGCTGGCCGCAGCGTCTAAAGAACAAGGATTGTAAGGAAAGATGGAACAATCTAGCGGAATGCCTCGCCCCGAATTGCTTCAAGTTGCAGACGTTGTAGCACGTGATAAAGGGATCGAACGCGACCAAGTTTTCGAAGCAATGGAACAGGCTATTCAAAAAGCCGGTCGTTCCAAATACGGGCAGGAACATGATATTCGCGCCCACATCGACCGTAAAACAGGTGAAATCAAACTCGCCCGGTATATCGAAGTCGTTGCAGAAGTCGAAGACGAACACATGCAAATGACCGTCGATCAGGCCCGTGCGCGCAAAGCAGATGCGGAACTGGGCGAATTCTTGGTTGATCCACTGCCACCAATTGATTTTGGTCGTATTGCCGCACAGACCGCCAAGCAGGTAATTGTTCAAAAAGTACGCGATGCAGAACGTGACCGTCAATTCGAAGAATATCGTGACCGCATCGGTGAAGTCGTCAACGGTCTGGTGAAACGCGTTGAATTTGGCAACGTCATTGTCGATCTTGGCCGCACAGAAGCCCTGTTGCGCCGCGACGAATGTATTCCGCGTGAACATGTGAAAAACGGTGACCGAATTCGTGCTTACATTTTTGATGTTCGCCGCGAAAACCGAGGCCCTCAGATTTTCCTATCACGTTCCCACCCGCAATTCATGGCGAAACTGTTCACACAGGAAGTGCCGGAAATCTACGATGGGATCATCGATATCAAAGCCGTCGCCCGCGATGCCGGTTCACGTGCAAAAATCGCCGTCCAATCCAGCGACCATTCTATCGACCCGGTCGGGGCTTGCGTTGGGATGCGTGGTTCACGTGTTCAGGCGGTTGTGTCTGAATTACAAGGCGAAAAAATCGACATCATCCAGTGGTCTGCCGATCCGGCAACCTTTATCGTAAACGCACTTGCCCCGGCAGAAGTTGCAAAAGTCGTTCTGGACGAAGAAACCAACCGTATCGAAGTCGTCGTTCCTGATGATCAGCTGTCGCTGGCAATTGGTCGTCGTGGTCAAAACGTTCGTTTGGCATCTCAATTGACGTCATGGGATATCGATATTCTGACCGAAGCTGACGAGTCTGAGCGCCGCCAAGAAGAATTTAAAGCCCGTTCTGCAAACTTCATTGAAGCCCTTGATGTCGACGATGTCATCGCGCATTTATTGGTTACAGAAGGTTTCTCCTCTATTGAGGAAGTGGCCTATGTTCCACGTGCTGAACTGGCAGAAATCGAGGGCTTTGACATGGATGTCGCCGAAGAACTGCGCGCCCGTGCCCTGACTTATCTGGAAGAACAGGATAAAGTTCTGGATGCGCGCCGCAAAGAATTGGGTGTGTCTGACGATCTCGTTAATATCGAAGGTCTTTCTGCTGCAATGGTGGTTGCCCTTGGTGATAACGACGTCAAGACCCTTGACGATCTCGCCGATCTCGCCGGTGATGAACTGCGCGAATATGTCGGTGAAAAGAACCTGAGTGAATCGGCTGCCAATGAAATCATCATGGCGGCACGAGCACACTGGTTCGAAGATGAAGAATAAGGGGGACACCCCTGAACGTCGCTGCATCGTCAGCGGAGAGGTTCGACCCAAAGACGAACTCATCCGCTGCGTTGTTTCCCCAGATGGCATTGTCGTGCCGGATGTGGATGCAAAATTGCCGGGACGCGGTTTATGGTTGAGTGCTGCGCGAGATGTGGTAAATACTGCATGTGCGAAAAATGCATTTTCACGTGCAGCACGCCAAAATGTCAAACCAATGGATGGTTTGGCGGACAGGATTGAAGCCTTGCTGGTACAACGTTGCCTCTCTCTCATTGGGATGATGCGACGCAACGGCACGGTAATATACGGGTTTGAAAAAACCCGAAACTGGCTGAAAGACGGTAGAATCGCCGTCCTGTTGGCTGCCAAAAACGGCGCTGACGATGGCCGGGCAAAATTAAAAGCCCTTGCAGGCGACCGACCTTTGATCGATTTATTCGATTCTGAAGAGTTGGGTCAGGCTGTTGGGCGGGACCATTTGGTCCATATGGGATTCGCTCCCGGTCCTTTGACCGAACGTTTCCAAGTGGAGGCTTTGCGCTTGCAAGGTTTTCGCGAGTAACGCATGAAACTGAAAGAGGCATCTTGTTTTTGATTGGCAAGAATACGATGCGAACGTACGAAAGACAGGCACAGCTCGGATATGACAGATAAAAAAGGCGACGACAGCAACAAGCTCAGCCTCAATCGACCCGGCAAACTTGAACTGAAGAAGACTGTAGACGCAGGATTGGTCAAACAGAGCTTCTCTCATGGACGCAGTAAGTCTGTGGCTGTCGAGGTTCGCAAAAAAAGAACGTTTGTTCAAGGCTCCAGCGGACGTATGTCCGAACTGCGCAAGGATCAGGCACAGGCACAAGAACAGGCGGAAAATGCATTTCATGCAGAGGCCGACTTCGATACAGCTGACAAGCATTTGACACAAAGCGAAATGGCCAAACGGGCCGAAGTGCTTCAAAATGCGAAAAAAGCAGAAGAAGAAGCCGCCCTCGCCGCGTTGCAAGATGCCCAAGCCCGCGCCAAGCGCGAACAGGCTGACGCAGAACGCCGCGAACAGGAAAAAGCCGAAAAAGAAGCACGGGCCAAAAAGGAACGTGAAGAAAAAGAGCGTGCGGAAGAAGCTGCCAAGAAAAAAGCAGAAGAAGAAGCACGCCGTCTGGCCGAAGAAGCCGCTATCGCGGCACAACGCGCGGAAAAATCACCGACTGCTGTTGCCAAGCCAGAAAATAAAGCGGCTGCAAAACCGAAAAAGAAAGAAGTTAAGAAACCGGAAGTCGCCAAACGTGAAGGGGATCGCCGTCGCGGCAAAGGCAAACTGTCTGTGGACAGCTTTGGAGATGAACAACGTCAACGTTCTTTGGCTTCCGTCAAACGAGCACGCCAAAAACAAAAGGCGAAAGCAAGCGGTCAGGACGCCGACAAATCCAAACAAGCCCGTGAAGTCGTTTTGCCGGATCACATTACCGTTCAGGAATTGGCCAACCGTATGGCAGAACGTGCCGCTGTTGTTGTCAAAACATTAATGACAATGGGCACGATGGTCACCATCAACCAAACTATTGACGCTGATACAGCGCAAGTTGTCGTAGAAGAACTGGGCCACACGGTGAAACGCGTTTCTGATGCCGATGTCGAAACAGATCTGACAGGACCGGAAGATCAAGCCGACGAGCTGCAATCTCGTGCGCCGATCGTGACCGTAATGGGTCACGTTGACCACGGTAAAACATCCTTGCTGGATGCATTGCGTGAAACAGACGTGGTTGATAAAGAAGCCGGTGGCATTACACAGCATATCGGTGCTTATCAGGTAACAATGGCGAGTGGTGCAAAAATCTCCTTCGTCGATACACCTGGTCACGAAGCCTTTACCGCCATGCGTGCGCGTGGCGCAGAATTGACAGATATTGTTGTTCTTGTTGTTGCTGCTGATGACGGTGTTATGCCGCAAACCATCGAAGCAATCCGCCACGCCAAAGCGGCAAATGTACCGATTATCGTGGCCATTAACAAAATTGATAAACCGGGTGCGGATCCCAGCCGTGTACGCCAAGAACTGCTGAACCACGAAATTCAAGTGGAAAGTTTCGGTGGTGACGTCATGGACGTGGAAGTTTCTGCCAAGAAACGTATCAATCTGGAAGGCCTTGAAGAAACGATTCTGCTGCAAGCTGAAATTCTGGAACTGAAAGCCAATCCAAACCGCGCTGCAGAAGGCGTTGTTGTCGAAGCCAAACAAGAACGTGGTCGTGGTAACATCGCAACCGTCATGGTTCAGCGTGGAACGCTCAACATCGGTGACATCTTCGTCGTCGGTAGCGAATGGGGTCGAGTGCGTGCCTTGGTTGATGATCACGGTCATCACGTCAAATCTGCCGGTCCGGCAACTCCGGTTGAAGTTCTCGGCCTGCAAGGTACACCGTCTGCCGGTGATCAAATGGTCGTGGTCGAAAGCGAAGCCAAAGCCCGCGAAGTGTCTGAATACCGGACCAACAAATCCAAAGCAGCAAAAGCAGCTGCTTCTGGGCGTGGGACATTGGAAGAACTGTTCAGCCAAATCGCCGCTGGCGAAGTCAAGGAACTGCCGGTCGTTATCAAAGCCGACGTTCAAGGTTCTATCGAGGCCCTGCAAGGCACATTTGATAAGCTGACACGTGATGATGTAAAAGTTAAGGTCCTGCACGGTGCAGTCGGTGCGATCAACGAGTCAGATATCACACTGGCACGTGCATCCAATGCATTGATCATCGGCTTTAACGTTCGCGCCAACCCGCAAGCCCGAGAATTGGCAAAACGCGACGGTGTGGATATTCGTTATTACTCCATTATCTATGATGCGGCTGACGATGTGAAACGCATGATGACCGGTCTACTTGATCCGGTTTATCAGGAAAAATTCATCGGATACGCGGAAATTCGCGAAACTTTCAATATCTCTCGCGTTGGTACAATTGCCGGCTGTATGGTCACCGAAGGCGTTGTCAAACGCGGTGCCAAAGTTCGCTTGCTGCGTGATAACGTGGTCGTCCACAACGGGGCGTTGGGCCAGCTCAAACGTTTCAAAGACGATGTAAAAGAGGTTAAATCCGGTTTTGAATGCGGTATGTCATTCGAAAGCTATAACGACCTCAAGGTTGGCGACGTGATCGAATGCTTCGAAATGGAGCAAGTCGAGCAAGAAGTGTAAAACAAGTGCCCCTGCCTCAGCAGGGGCCTTTTTCCACCGATCCCCCCGTATTGGTTTTACGGGTCACACAGTGTGGAGGACTATTCAATTATGACCAGACGTTCCGGTAAAGCACCGACGCAACGCCAATTGCGCGTTGGCGAAGAAATCCGCCATGCATTGGCTGAAATTATCGCCCGTGCCGATTTTCGCGACCCCGATTTGATTGACGCATCCATTTCCGTTTCAGAAGTGCGCGTCAGCCCTGATTTACGCAATGCGACCGTTTTTGTCTCCGATCTTGGTGGCGACAACACAGATGCGGTTGTGGCAGGCCTAAACCGGGCCAGTGGACATGTGCGCCACGAGTATTCACGTGTTTCAACCACCAAATATATTCCAAAATTCAGTTTCAAACGGGATGAATCTTTGGATGAAGCCTTGAAAATCAACCGTCTTCTGCAAGACCCCAAAGTTCAGGCCGACCTTGCACATGATAATGATGAAGACGAAGAAGACCTATCATAAGCCGCTTGTGGCTTAAGAGGATTTCATGGGTAGAAAGAAAAAAGGTATTCCCATTCACGGTTGGTTGATTATCGACAAGCCGCTGGAAATATCGTCCAACAATGTTGTGGGCAAAGCCCGCTGGCTGACCAAGGCACAGAAAGTCGGTCACGGCGGAACACTCGACCCATTGGCCAGCGGTGTGTTGCCACTGGCCTTTGGGGAAGCAACCAAGACTGTGTCCTTTGTCATGGATGGTACAAAAACCTATCGTTTTGAGGTCACATGGGGCGAAACCCGCACCACAGACGACGCCGAAGGTGAAGTCAGCGCAACCTGTGACAAACGCCCGACCCGTGCCGAAATTGAAACCGTACTGCCCGGTTTTTTAGGATCCATTGAGCAAATCCCGCCCAAATTCAGTGCAATCAAAATCAACGGTCAACGTGCTTACAAGCTTGCGCGCGCTGATGAAGACATCGAAATGACCGCCCGTACCGTGCAAATTGATCGTCTGGAACTGATTGATATCCCGGATTCGAATCGGGCTGTTTTTGAGGTTGATTGCGGCAAAGGAACCTATGTGCGCAGTCTGGGACGCGATATCGCAGCAAAATTAGGCACCCTTGGATACATATCCATCTTGCGCCGCACAAAAGTTGGCCCATTCGATGAAAAAAGCGCGATTTCTCTGGATTTTTTAGAAGAAATTGTGCATAGTGACGCGCTTTTTGAAAGCCTCCTTGCGATCGAAACCGTGCTGGACGACATCTCGGCATTGGCTTTGAGTGAGGAAGAAGCTCGGAAGATCCGTCAAGGCATGCCCCTTCATCGGGACTTGGATAATACACCAACCCTTCGGTTGATGTATGAAGACAAGCTTTTGGCCTTGGCGAAAATCGAGGATGGTTTTATCCGTCCGTTCCGTGTCTTCAATTATTAACATTTACATATGGAGTATACGATGTCGATTACTGCTGAAGAAAAAGCACAGGTTATCAAAGAATACGCAACTAAAGAAGGTGACACTGGTTCACCGGAAGTACAGGTTGCTATCCTTTCTAAGCGTATTGCAAACCTGACAGAGCACCTGAAGACTCATAAAAAAGACTTCCACTCTCGTCGCGGTCTGTTGCAAATGGTTGGTCAGCGTCGTCGTCTCTTGGACTATACCAAGAAAAAAGACGTTGCACGTTACCAAAGCATCATCGAACGCTTGGGTCTGCGTCGCTAAGACAAAGATTTGCAAAGAAAGGCGTAGCCAACGGGTTGCGCCTTTTTTGCTTTCGACCAATATGTTCTTCTGACACCTCAGAAGTCTTTTCAATTGAAAAGATCGTTGTTTTCACAGCGAAACACATGTGGCAATGTCACACATTCGTCAAACCACAATCGGTCGATGTGGTGTAGATTGGCGAAAAGGCTGAAGTTTGAGGGAGGGTCCCTTAACCAGCCCAAAATGTACGTATGTAAGGAAGATATATGTTTAAAGAATTCCGTAAAGAAATCGAATGGGGCGGTCGCCCGCTGGTATTCGAGACAGGTAAAATCGCACGTCAAGCTGACGGTGCTGTTTTGGTCACGTATGGCGAAACAAAAGTTTTGTGTACAGCCGTCGGCCAGAAACAGGCACGTACCGACATTGATTTCTTTCCGTTAACGGTCAACTATCAGGAAAAAGCTTTTGCTGCCGGTAAAATTCCGGGTGGCTTTTTCAAACGCGAAGGTCGCCCTTCTGAAAAAGAAACACTGACTTCTCGTCTAATTGACCGTCCGATCCGCCCGCTGTTCGCACCGGGTTATAAAAACGAAACACAAGTTATCTGTACGGTTCTTGCTCACGATCTGGAAAATGATCCTGATATCGTTGCCATGATCGGTGCCTCTGCGGCCCTGACCATTTCCGGTATGCCTTTCATGGGCCCCATCGGTGCGGCCCGCGTTGGTTACATCGAAGGCGAATATGTGCTGAACCCAACTTTGGACGAGATGGAAGATTCCATCCTTGACCTCGCCCTTGCCGGTACAACTGACGGCGTGCTGATGGTTGAGTCCGAAGCACAGGAACTGTCTGAAGAAATTATGCTGGGTGCCGTTGATTTCGGTCACGCCGCTTTCCAAGATGTGATCAATGCCATCATTGATCTGGCCGAAGTTTGCGCGAAAGAGCCTTGGGCTCTGCCGGAAGCACCGGCTTATTTGGAAGATGTAAAAGCAAAAGCCGCAGAACTGGCCGAAGCTGACCTGCGCGCCGCTTACAAAATCCAAAACAAACAAGAACGCGTTGGTGCTGTTTCTGCCGCGAAAGAAAAAGTCACAACTTTCTACGCCGATGCAGTGGAATCAGGCGAGATTTCAAGTGTCGTTCTTGGCGGTGCGTTGAAAAATCTTGAAAAAGACATCGTTCGCCGCGACATCATCGCAACCCAGTCCCGTATCGACGGACGCGACACGAAAACCGTTCGCTCCATCGTAGCTGAAGTTGGTTTGTTGCCACGTGCACATGGTTCTGCCCTGTTCACCCGTGGTGAAACACAGGCAATGGCTGTTTGTACATTGGGGACAGGTCAAGATGAACAGATCGTTGACCAACTGGCTGGCGAATATCGCGAAAACTTTATGCTGCACTATAACTTCCCGCCGTACTCTGTCGGTGAAGCTTCCTTCTTGAAATCACCGGGTCGCCGTGAAATCGGTCACGGGAAACTGGCATGGCGTGCTATTCGCCCGCTGATGCCGTCCAAGGAAGAATTCCCTTACACGGTTCGTGTGGTATCTGAAGTCACAGAATCAAACGGTTCGTCTTCTATGGCGACAGTTTGTGGTACATCTTTGTCTTTGATGGATGCTGGTGTTCCTTTGACTCGTCCGGTTGCGGGTATCGCAATGGGCCTGATCAAAGAAGACGACGGCTTTGCCGTTCTGTCCGACATTCTCGGTGATGAAGATCACCTCGGCGACATGGACTTTAAAGTTGCCGGGACTGAAGAAGGCATCACGTCTTTGCAGATGGATATCAAAATCACATCCATCACCAAAGAGATCATGGAAATCGCATTGGGTCAGGCCAAAGACGGCCGTATCCATATTCTGGGCGAAATGGCACAAGCTATTACCTCTGGTCGTGACGAGATTTCGTCCAACGCACCGAAGATTACCCAATTCCAGATCAACAAAGACAAGATCCGCGAAGTTATTGGTACAGGCGGTAAAGTGATCCGCGAAATTACCGAAGTCACCGGTGCAAAAATCGACATCGAAGACGACGGCACCATCCGCGTCGCCGCTGTTGACGGTGAGTCCGGTCAAAAAGCAATTGACTGGATCCAAGGCATTGTGGCGGAACCGGAACTCAACAAAATTTACCGTGGTAAAGTTGTTAAGGTCATGGATTTCGGTGCATTCGTTAACTACATGGGTACACGCGACGGTCTGGTTCATATCTCTGAACTGAAAAACGAGCGTGTGGCACAAGTTTCCGACGTTCTGAACGAAGGTGATGAAGTTTGGGCCAAGCTGATCGGTATTGATGACCGTGGCAAAGTCAAACTGTCCATGCGTGTTGTCAATCAGGAAACAGGCGAAGATATCTCCGACGAAGTGGGCGCAAAACGCCCGCGTGCAGAAGGTGATGGCGAACAGGCTGAAAAATCCGACAAACCGCGTGGCCGACGCCCGCGTAGAAAAGCGGACTAAGTCCTCAGCATTTAGGAGCCCTGAAAGGCCCGAACAAGACCAAAGTTCGCACCCGGATGGGCTTCTTCTCTTACATTGTTAAAGGGGGGCGTTGCCTCCCTGACAAACAAAAAGGCAGAAAGATCATCACAAATCTTTCTGCCTTTTATTGTAAAAGCCCCGCCGATCAGGGCAGGGCTTTTTTTCAGGTTGGATTTAAATTTTTATTATTGCGCCGATTCCGGGTCAACAAACGTGACTTCCAGACGACGGGCACTGGCAGCCGGGTTTTTAATCTGCGCTTCAAACGGTGTTGTCCCACCTGCTGCAACTTCTTTGTCTTTTGTATCGACAATCAGGAACTGGACTTCCGCATCACTTGCATCAAACAAAGATACCCGAATTTGCGGAACCGTTTGCGTGCTTTCTGAAATGTTACCGACATCACCTGCAACGATCAAAATATTATCGTTGCCTTCTGTACGTCGTGATGAATGGACGTCGCGAATTTCCATCAAATCGCGCAGTTCAGGTTTCATGCCAAGCATGTCCTGAACCATCCCGAAATAGTCATCATAAATTTTGTAAACTGGCGCAGCTTGTGGAACGAATTGCATAATCATGCCCCGTCCAAAATGAACAGCACTACCAAGCAAGGCAATAAGAATGATGAGCCAGAAAAGGAATTTAAAGAAACCGCCTTTCTTTTTCTTCTTTTCTTTCTGGCGCACAGGGGCTGTAAAGACTTCCGGGATCGGTTCCGGATCATCAAGGTCGTCCATATCATCAAGGATATCATCCTTGCTATACATCGATTCGGCCATGGACTGAACGGGTTCGATATCATCATCGCCAAAGATATCGTTTAATTCCTCGTCGCTGGGCATATCGTCTGCATCAAATCGATCGCTCGCAGCTATGGATTCCGGTTCTGGTTTCGGTTCATCCATCGGTTCAACGAAAGGGGCTGCTTCCGGTTCCGGTTCAAACATCGGTTCTGGTTCCGGTTCTGGTTCCGGCATCGGTTCCGGTGCGGGCGGTGGTGGCGGCGGAGCCGTCGTTACCTCGTGTTCATCCAACTCTAGGATGCTGTCTTCATAGGGCAGTTGCTCCCATGTATGTGCGCACTTGGCACAACGCAATGTACGTCCCTCTTCGCCGAGTGCAGCGATAGGAACGGAATAATGTGCCGAGCAATTTGGACAACTAATAATCATGGGGCCACCAGCTTTTACCTAAGTCCTTATTCTTTATAGGCGTTTCTTTGCATCTAGGCAAGACTGCCCGTTGCTTAAAAAATCGCGTTAGTTTTGACTTTAATATATTATGTGTGAATAAGGTCTTAACGAACGCGATAAGAATGCGTACAAAGGGTATCGCATTAAACTAAGAGGCGGTTGATTTTGGTAATTGTAAAGCTGGAAAATGTAGGTTTACGCTACGGTGTAGGACCGGAGGTTTTGCGCGATGTCTCCCTGACATTGGAAGAAGGTGCCTTTCATTTTCTGACAGGACCAAGCGGGGCGGGGAAATCATCCCTGCTGAAATTAATGTATCTGGCGCATCGCCCAACCCGGGGGCTTATTTCCCTGTTCGGCAGTGATATTGCAACCACCGAACGTCACACGTTACCTGCCTTGCGTCGCCAAGTCGGGGTTGTTTTTCAGGAATTTCGCCTGCTGGACCATATGTCAACGTTTGACAATGTGGCCTTACCCATGCGCGTTGCGAATGTACATGAGAAAGATATTCGCAAACATGTGACGGAACTTTTAACCTGGGTGGGATTAAAAGATCATATGAGTGCGCGCCCCAGTACATTATCCGGGGGTCAACAACAACGGGTTGCCTTGGCACGTGCCGTCATTACCCGCCCCCGCCTGTTGCTGGCCGATGAACCGACAGGCAATGTGGACGATAAACTTGCGGTGCGTTTGCTGCACCTTTTGGAAGAACTGAATAAACTGGGCACCACCATTGTTATGGCGACGCACAACGAAGGATTGGTCCGCCAGTTTGGCCACCCGCGTATTTGTATTGAAGATGGACGTGTTGAACAAATGGGACCGTTGCGCCCGGCACGCCGTCCAAATGTGCGTATGGAAGGCAAGGTAACATGAGTTTCCTATCTTTCAATCACCATAAAGATGTGCCGCTGGATAAAGACCCCGGCACACGGTTTTTGCCGTGGCTGATTGCCTTTATGGTTTATTTGGCTGCCTTGTCTGTGGTGGCGACAGCCATTATGCAGTCCGTCAGTGCGCGCTGGGAACGTGGTGTCTCTGATACCTTGACAGTTCAAATCCCACCGGGTGACAGTGTGAAACAGGATCAAGCCCAGATCGAAGGAGTTCTGAAAATTTTACGGGCCCACCCGGCTGTGGTTCTCGCCGAACCCATTGCACGGTCTCATGTTGTTTCGTTATTGGAACCGTGGCTTGGCAATAGCCGGGCATTAGATAATATGCCGCTTCCCCATTTAATTGATGTTTCGTTGCGAAACGGTGTGGCTGTCGATGGACAACAATTGGTTGATGCCATGAATAAAGTGGCCCCCGGCGCGACAATGGATGATCATCGCATTTGGCTGGACCGTCTAATCCGTATGAGCCAAACCTTGGAATGGGGGGCCTATATTGTTTTATCGCTCATTGTATTTGCCTCTATCGGAACGGTCTTTTTTGTTACTCAAACGGGCCTTGCCATCCATCAGGATGTGATTGAAGTCCTTCATTTAATTGGAGCACAAGATACATATATCGCGCGCCAATTTGCCGAACATGCCTTGAATTTAGGTTTGCGCGGCGGACTTTTGGGATTGGCGGCAGCTGGTCCGACTTTCGCGGGATTCGCTTATTTATATCGCCAAATCGACAGTGCTTTATTACCTGATATTGATATCGGTCTTTGGCAATGGGTAGGTGTTATGGGATTACCCATTCTCGCGGCGGCTATGGGCTACCTGACAGCGCGTTTTGCCGTCTTACGTACACTTCGTAAAATGGTTTGATGATGGTACGGATGTTACCCCAGAAAAAACGCCGCCTTTTTGGCCCGTTGGCTATTTTTTGTATTCTGGCTTGCCTGGTCTGGTCCGGCGGTTTTATTGCGTTTATGGATCAAGTACCCCGACTGGTTGAAGATGATCACACCACAACCGAAGGTATTGTTGTGTTGACCGGGGGGACGGAGCGTTTGAATACGGGCATTAGTCTTTTGACGCACAAGAAAGCCCAAAAGCTTTTGATCTCCGGCGTTTATCGCGGGGTGGAATTGGAAGAATTGCTCGCCTTATCCAAAAGTGCCCCGCAAGAGCTTGAATGTTGTATTGATATCGGACACGAAGCTGACAGTACGCGAGGCAACGCGAAAGAAACAACACAATGGATTAAAAAAACCGGATTTAAGTCTTTACGATTGGTGACGGCGAACTATCATATGCCACGCAGCCTGTTAGAGTTTTCTTTTTCCATGCCTCAGGTCCGGCTCATTGCGCATCCGGTCTTTCCTGAACATGTGAAAGTTGATCAATGGTGGCGTTGGCCGGGAACGGCAGCTCTGATGGTTGGCGAATATAACAAATTTTTACTGGTCTGGCTGCGTCAGGAACTGGCGCGACAAACTGATCTTGAGATATTGAAATGACATTTATTCGATCTGTATTATTTAACATTTATCTTTTTGGCGGCACAGGGGTCATTGCTTTAATTTTGCTTGTGTTGTTACCTTTTTCTTCACAGGAAATGCGCAAAGGGTCCCAGTTTTGGACGCGTTATGTCATGTGGGGGATGCGTCATATCACCGGGATTGATTATGAAATCCGAGGGCTTGAAAACCTACCGAAAGCAGGAGGGATTATTGCCTGTAAACATCAATCTGCCTGGGATACAGCAATTTTCGTTCTGTTGCGTCTTCGAACAGCATATATTTTGAAAGAAGAATTGCTGAAAATACCGTTTTATGGCTGGTACGTGAAACGCAGCGGGCATATTGCTGTAAACCGTTCCGCCGGGGCGAGTGCGCTGAAAAACATGGTCGCAGATGTGAAAAAAGCGCTGGATCAAGATCGCAATGTCGTAATTTTTCCGGAAGGCACACGATCTGCACCGGGGGAACCGGGGACATATCATCCCGGGGTAGCTGCAATTTACACACAGACCGGCCTACCTGTTATTCCCGTTGGGTTGAACTCCGGCCTTTATTGGGGACGGCGCAGTTTCCTGAAAAAACCGGGTAAAATCATCATGGAAATTATGCCACCGATTGAACCGGGCCTGAAACGACGTGAATTTATGGCAACCTTGCAAGAGCGCATTGAAACAAAAACTTCGGAACTGGAAGCCGAAGGACTGAAAGCAGGAGAGCAATAAAATGGGTATCATTTTAGTCGGTTGCGGTAAGATGGGCGGCGCGATGCTAGAAGGCTGGCTCGATCAGGGTGTTACTGTTGAAAGCATTCGTATTGTGGAACATTCTGCTGAAAATGCCCAAGCCCTGCGAGAACGTCATGGTGTCCTTGTCTATGATGACATTGCCAAAATTGAAGAAGACTTTTCTGCCGATATTGTGTTGTTGGCGGTGAAACCTCAAGGAATGGATGCAGCGGCCCAAGCCTGTAAACGATTTACAACAAACACAACGTTTCTATCTATTGCTGCGGGGAAAACACTGTCTTATTTTGAAAATATCTTGGGACAGGATACGGCCATTGTGCGTGTCATGCCGAATACACCGGCAGCCGTGCGTCGCGGGATCAGTGTGGCCTGTGCCAATCCTCATGTAAGCGATGGCGCAAAGACAGAATGTCACAAGCTTCTAGAAGCCATTGGCGAAGTGGCATGGGTCGAAGATGAAGCCCTGATGGACCCGGTGACCGCTGTATCCGGTTCCGGTCCAGCCTATGTCTTTTATATGACCGAATGCTTAACCCAAGCCGGCATTCAGGCAGGACTATCCCAAGAACTTGCAACACAGCTGGCGCGGGCAACGGTTGCTGGTGCTGGTGAATTGATGCGTCAAAGTGGCATAGATGCCGCACAGTTACGCAAAAACGTGACCTCCCCCGGGGGAACGACACAAGCAGCCCTTGAGGTTTTGATGGGGAAAGAGGGAATCGCACAACCGATCGTGCATGCTGTTGATGCTGCAGCGCAACGATCCAAGGAATTAGCGGGTTGATTCAATCTTTTTTGCATATGTCATAGAAGGATCATATTTCTGTAAAGTTCGATAAATCAATGCCTTATACTATGGCGACAATCGTTACCGGGAAAGAGGTAAAATATTTTTTGTGCAGTGCACAAAAAGATGTTGACTCTTAGGTAGCATTATACCATATTGATCCTAGAAATATTGCAGTGCAGCAACTTTATCATTCTTTATTGGAGCAAACCCAATGACCAAACAAGCTAATCCGTTCGCTTTTGACGCTTCTAAAATGTTCGGCGATTTCGACCCGACTAAATTGATGAGCGAATTCGACCCACAAAAATTCATGGGCGATTTTTCCAAAGCATTCTCTGAATACAAAATCCCGGGTGTTGACGGTAACGTCATTATGGAAAGCCAGCGCAAAAACGTAGAAGCGCTTGCTCAAGCCAACAAAGTTGCCCTTGAAGGTATGCAGGCTGTTTTCAAACGCCAAGCTGAAATCCTCGGTCAAGCGATGGAAGAAATGCAAACAACTTTCAAAGACCTGTCCGTTGCAGGTGAGCCGCAAGATAAAGTAGCGCAACAAACGGATCTGGTGAAAGAAGCCATCGAAAAAGCATTGTCCAACATGCGCGAACTGGCCGAAATGGCTGGTAAATCCAACACTGAAGCTTTTGAAACAATCCACACTCGTTTCACTGAGTCCCTTGACGAAGTGAAAGAGCAAGTTCTCAAGCTGAAAAAATAATTAACCTTCCCCCCTGTAAGGTTAGAATTGGGGCTGTCGCATCGTTTATCGAGAGACAGCCCCTTTTTTTTGTCTTATGGAAAGTGCAAGCTTTTCTTGACATTTCAGGGAAAAAGGCGGATAAGCCGCCTCACGTTATTTCCGTGCGTGCAAAGTTAATGCACGTGCCCGTGGCAGAAATCTGTCAGTCCTGTGTGCAGCAGGAGTATCGCTTTTTTGCGGTGCCGGTCGCGTTCCCTTGCCCCGATTTGGGCATCATGTGCGGAATTGTTACATGTCACCAGGACGCATTTTAGGGTGACGAAACCGCAGATGATACAGGAACGTAAAACTGTGACCACATTTGATATGTTGGGTCTTGCCCAACCTTTGCTCGACGCCATTTCCAAACAGGGCTTCGATACGCCGACGCATATTCAAGACAAAGCTATTCCGCATTTAATGAACGGCCATGACCTGATGGGTGTTGCCCAAACAGGCGGCGGTAAAACAGCGGCCTTTGTACTGCCTTTGGTTCATCGCCTGTTGGAAGAAAATGAGAAAACGGCCGCCGGAAAACCGCGCTGTATTATTTTGGCGCCGACACGTGAATTGGCGCAACAGATCGGTGTTGCGATCCGGTCCTTTACCAAAGGCCAAAAAGTTTTCCATACCGTTATTTATGGTGGATCGCCCTATCGCCAGCAGTTGCAGCAATTGCAACGCGGCGTTCACATTGTTGTGGCGACACCGGGCCGATTAATGGACCATATGGAACGCGGTTCCATTAAATGTGATGATGTTCATACCTTTATTTTGGACGAAGCCGATCGCATGCTTGATATGGGCTTTATCCATGATGTCAGAAAAGTGGCCTCATCCATGCCGGCAGAAAAACAAACCGTTATGTTTTCAGCCACCATGTCCAAACAGGTCCGTGGTTTAGCGAACGGCGTTTTGGTTTCCCCCAAAATGGTCGAAGCTGCACGTGAAAATTCTGTTGCCAACACAATTGACCACCGTGTCATGCACATGAAACAGAAAGACAAGCCGAAATTGCTTGATCACCTGTTGGATGATCCGACCTTGAAAAAAGTACTGATCTTCACACGTACAAAAGCGATGGCAGACCGTTTGTGTGATAACCTGAAAGAACGCGGTCATAAAACCGATACCATTCATGGTGATCGTCAACAGGCGGCGCGCCAACGTGTTCTACGCGCCTTCAGAAATGGTGATATTGAGTTGCTGGTGGCAACCGATGTGGCGGCGCGCGGTATTGATGTTGCCGATATTTCGCACGTCATCAACTATGATATGCCGTTGGAAGGTGATGCTTATGTTCACCGTATTGGTCGGACAGGCCGTGCCGGTCAAAGCGGTGTTGCCCTGTCTTTCTGCACCGATGGTGAAGGGGATCTGTTGCAAGCCATTGAACGGACCATTCAGCAACGCGTCGATGTAGAAGCCGAACATCCTTATCATCAGGACCCGCTGCCGTTTAAGGCAAATGGCGATCAAAAACGTCGCCGTTTCGGTAGTGGCGGTACAGGCAAAAAACGCACCTTTACCAAGGGGCCAAAAAACCAAGAAGACGGTTTCAAAAAGAAATCTGATGGCGGGTTTAAGAAAAAGACCGAAGGTGGTTTTAAAAAGAAATCCGATGGCGGTTTCAAGAAAAAGACCGAAGGTGGATTTAAAAAACGCGGACCGAAAAAAATTCAACGCAAAACACCGAATATTGCAGGTCGTCGCGCCGCTTAAGCTTTTCCAAGCTAAAAATATATTTGAGAAAAGGGCCATCTTTGCATGGCCCTTTTTTTTTATGACAGTAGGGCCGCTGTTTTTTTACGAGTCATATTAGGCCGATAGGACAGACTTTCCCCGATATGTTCCACCTGAACCTGTTCACTACCGGATAAGTCAGCCAAGGTCCGCGCAACCCGTAAAACACGATGATATCCGCGTGCAGAAAGACGTAGCTTTTTTGTGGCTTCCAACAATAAATTTTGTCCGGCTTTATCCGGTGTGGCAATTTTCAGCAAAAATTCACCATCTACTTCTGCATTGGTTCGAATATTCTGATTTTTATATCGGTGTTTCTGAATGGTGCGGGCCTGTAAAACACGTTGGCGCACATCCAAAGTTCCCTCTTGAGGGGGCGGCAAATGCAAATCGGTCGGGTTGACGGCTGGCACATCAAGATGAATATCGATGCGATCAAGCAAAGGACCCGATATTTTATCACGGTAACTTTCTGCACATTTCGGCGCACGGGAACAGGCCAATGCTGCATCATCCAGATGACCACACCGACACGGGTTCATGGCGGCGATCAATTGGACGCGCGCAGGATAGGATATATGGGCGTTTGCACGTGCAATTTCAGCACGCCCGCTTTCCAGCGGTTGGCGCAAGGCCTCAAGGGCGGTGCGATTATATTCCGGCAATTCATCCAGAAATAAAACACCCAAATGAGCAAGAGAGACTTCACCGGGGCGCACACGATGCCCACCACCGATCAACGCCGGCATGGAGGCTGAATGATGCGGATCACGGAAAGGGCGTTGGATCATCAATCCTCCTTCGGGTAGAGTTCCGGCAATGGAATGGATCATGGAAACTTCCAAGGCTTCTTGCGCATCCAAAGGCGGCAAGATACCGGGCAGGCGACGAGCCAGCATGGATTTTCCGGCACCGGGGGGACCGCAAAACAATAAGTTATGATTTCCGGCTGCAGCCACTTCCAAGGCACGCTTTGCACTTTCCTGTCCACGAATATCACGTAAATCCAGATGGGCCGAACCGTCTTGTTTATCAACACGAACTGGCTTGGGACGACTGAGCAATTGACGCCCTTTAAAATGATTAACCAGTTCCAAAAGATTGTTCGGCGCAACCACATCCAAATCCCCTGCCCAAACGGCTTCACCCCCTTGTGGTTTGGGGCACAGAATATTGCGATCGCTTACTTGTGCATGTATGGCAGCGGGTAAAACACCGGCAACAGGAGAAAGACGCCCATCCAATGCCAGTTCCCCCAAGACAATAAAGGGGCTCAAATCTTCTTCGTTCAAGACATCCATTGCCGCCAGTAACCCCAACGCGATAGGCAAATCAAAATGCGAGCCTTCCTTGGCAAGATCAGCAGGCGACAGGTTCACCGTGATGCGCTTTGGCGGCAGTGACAATCCCAATGCGCTGAGAGCTGCACGCACCCGCTCCCGTGCTTCTGACACCGCTTTATCCGCCAGCCCAACAATATTAAGAGCGGGGAGCCCTGTCGAAATAGCGACTTGTACTTCGACTTCAACAACGTCTATGCCTTGAAATGTTACTGTTGAGATGCGTGCTGTCATAACCGTTTCCTTTAAACTAAATGCGTCATTCCCAACCTGATTGGGAATCCAGCAGTGGTAACAACCGATGACTGGATCCCCGCTTACGCGAGGATGACGGGTGTGTGTTTGAGAGGGTTATGAAAGGGTTTGACAGTTTTTTTTAAGAAACTTGTTTATAGTAAAGCGAAGGTAATAATTAACCCAATTAAGCAGGCGTAATAAACAGGCCAAAGTAAGCTTTTTAAATTCGATGTGACATTAGCGTAATAAACGCTCCAGAAACATAAAATTGGAAATGCATAAAGTATGAATGCAGGTAGAAAATGAAGAAAACCTGAAGTGCCTCCACCTGACCCAATCATCCACGTTGATAAAAAGAATGCTGGAATAAGAGATATGAAGCCAATGAAACAAAGAATAACCTTTAAGCCAATAATCAGATAACGCTTAGACATTGGTTAGTCCCTTAATAATTGCAAAATTGGATGCAAATTTAAAAAGAATTTATAGAAATATATACTATTTTTGGAGGGTGGTGTGAGGTTTTAGAAAATAATCAGTTTTTATACCCACCAACTGTGCCCACGTTCTTCAAGGCAGGCAGTCCCGTCGTAATGGAAACCTGAACCTCCACCTCGATAACATCGATGCCTTGAAAAGTAACCGTGGTGATCCGTGCAGTCATACCCTTATCCTTCAATCAAATTATGTCATTCCCAACTTGATTGGGAACCCAGAATGATGGCAACCAATGACTGGATCCCCGCTTTCGCGAGGATGACGAAAGTGTGTTTGAGAGGGTTATGAAAGGGAGAGAGCGGTTTTATTGACACATATCTGCCAAAAACCCCTTTTCCAGAAAATCACCGTTTACTTTTGCTTGTTTGGCCAAGGTACAGGCTGCCAAATAGTCTTTTTCCAGATAAGCGATAAAAGCGAGGTTTGAACGTGCGTTGAATGTTGTGGGATCTTTTTCTAACCCTGTTTTAAGAAGACGTTTTGCCTCTTCTAAACGCTTGTGACTGATTAAAAACCAACCGTAATCGGAATATCGCCGTGGACTGCCGCGCTCTTTATCCAAGGCCATCAAAAAATATTTCTCACTTTCTTTGAATGGCCGTTTCATTTGGTCACTCAAAACACCGTACCCCCAGTAGATATCTCCGTCTTCAGGGTCCAGGAGCCATGCTTGGTTAAAGCGTTTCATCGCTATTTTCAAATTTTTTTCTTTTACAGCTTCCCATGCGCGCATCAAATAGTGTTTGGCTGCGCGTTCCCTTGTAAAGCCACGATTCTTTGCATACTGAACAAACTCTTTATCTGCCTTAAGCATAGCTTCATTTTTAAACAGCCCGCCATACATTGGCAGGGTATTTATTGGCTTGTTGATATGATCAGCATAATTCTCGTTTCTATCCCAATTGGCCTGTCTAATGTAAATATTAAGTTCATTGAGAACGCCAGGATGATCACATCCGGCTTTCACAACCAAAGCTTTTGCAGAGCGTGTCAGCTTGTTTTGTGCCGTTTCGATCCAGTGCTCTACTGCGTTTTCTGAAATTTTTGGTGCAATTTTACGATAATTTTCATACGCACTTTGTGTGATTTTTTGAAAATTTATTTTGTGCTTTGTTTTTAGATTTTCATCAGAAATCGGGCACATTCCAGCAATTGTGTCGGCAACAACAAAATAGTTATAAACTTTTAAACCATCCACTTCTTCTTGCTGTGTGGTGGTGGTTATGCCTGCACACCCGCTTAAGAACATCAGGGACAGGATAAGTAAGTTCTTTTTGAACATGATACCATTTAAAATTATTTCTAAGTCACTTATGCAATTATAATTGATGAAAATAAAAAGAATCAACAAAAAGGCCCTTAGCACCAAACCTTAACAATGGGTTTTGAATCAATTCTTGACAATTAAATTAATGATATTAATTTAATGATGTTAAATTAATTTGAGAGATGATTCATGGCCCGCCCAAAAAAATCAGATGCTATTGATATACAAGACCGTGCCGTCACAGAAGTCATTGCCCAGTTGCGAGATGGCACACATACATTTTCCTTAAACACCATTGCCAAAAAAATTGGTTGCAGCGCCCCTGCCCTGTACGCTTATTTTTCCAGTAAGGATGATTTACTGGATCATGTGCGCCAGCGGGCTTTTCAAAATTTATTGGCGCAAAAACAGCATCGATACGAGGAACAGGCATCAACCGATCCTGTTCAGAATCTACAAAACGGCGGCCATTATTTCATTTCTTTCGCACAAGAAAATCCAAACCTTTATCGTTTGATTTTCACACCGGATCACAACAGCAAGTCGACCCACATAAATGTCACAGAAACTTTGTTACAACCGTTAATAAACGGCGTTCGTGCTGCCCAACCTGATGCACTGAAACAAGGTATAGAGGCCGAACCGCTCGCCTATCTCATGTGGAACGCTGTCCACGGCGCCATCCTTATGGCGCTGGAAGGCACCAATCCCTTTTCCTGGGATCAAGCATATGAAGTTGTCGACACCGTTATGAAACTGCTGTTCCCCACGCCCCATAAATAGGATGAGGATATGAAAACCTTACGCGTCTTTACAATCGGCCTGCTTGGTCTATCTATCGTGTTCAGCTTGTTTATTGTCTATAGTGACTATTCAATGGACCAAATCATTGAGGGTTTTGAACGTCGCATTATCGCTTCGGCAACGCCGTTTTCGCCCCCTTCCGCACAAGAAATTCAAAACTTGCCGCAACCGGTTCAGCGTTATTTGGATTTTACGTTCCCAAACGGTTTCCCAAAGCAAAAACAATATGTCGTTGTCAAAATGCAAGGCATGTTTCGCCGCCCTTTAACACAAAGTTTTGAACCCACAACCGCCCGTCAAGTTGCCAGTTTTACCCGGCCCGATATGGTGTTCAGCGCCAGTACCCCTATCTTCGGTCCAATCTGGGCAGACGTTTATGATCGGTTTATTGAAGGCGAGATGCAAATGGAGGCCAAGCTTTTATCCGCATTCTCCGTTATGCATGAAGACAAGAATCCCAGCCTTAATCAAATCTCACTTCGACGCTGGTTATTGGAAAGCCCGACCTATCCTATGGCACTTTTGCCCGGTGGTATTGTGACATGGCATGCGATTGATGATACCCACGCTTTAGCGGTTGCTTCTGCCTATGGGATCAAGGCCGAACTCATGGCCACGTTTGGCCCAAATGGTGAATTGCTTTCCTTTGACGCAACAAAACCCGGTGATTTAACCACCCCGTATCACGGATCGGGCGAACGCGTCAGTCGTTCCGATTTCCAACTAATTGACAATATACGCCTGCCCATGTCGTTTGAAATATCGCGTGTCGGTGAAGACGCCATCGCCCACCCTTTCTGGCGCGCAAAAATTACAGATATTCAGTTTGCTCCTTAAACACCAAAATGCCCCGGCAACATCTCGCTGCCGGGGCATTTTTTTTAAAGAATACGCTTTTAAGATAAAGGCTTATTTCTTCAGGTGGTCACGAACCAGAACTTCTGCGATTTGAACGGTGTTCAACGCTGCACCTTTGCGCAGGTTGTCGGACACACACCAGAAAGACAGACCGTTTTCAACAGTATCGTCTTTGCGGATACGAGAGACATAAGTCGCATCTTCACCCGCACATTCGACCTGAGTCACATAACCTTCGTCCTCGTGGTGATCCACAACCACCAACCCGTCTTGTGCCTGCATCACTTCACGTGCACGGGCAACATCAATCGGCTTTTTGGTTTCGATGTTGATATATTCAGCATGACCAATGAATGCAGGAACACGACAGCAGTTGGCGTGAACCTTGATATTCGGGTCGAGAATTTTTGCAGTCTCCACCTTCATTTTCCATTCTTCTTTGGTCGCACCATCATCCATAAAGACATCGATATGCGGAATGCAGTTAAACGCAATTTGCTTGGTGAATTTCTTTTTGGTTTCAGACGCCGGCTTATTCATAAAGATGCCTTTTGTCTGTTCAAACAGTTCGTCCATCGCATCTTTACCACCGCCGGAAACAGACTGGTAAGTGGAAACGATCACACGCTCGATACCGAATTCTTCATGCAACGGCTTTAACGCAACCATCATCTGAATGGTTGAACAGTTCGGGTTCGCGATAATGCCTTTTTTCTTGTAATCCCCAATTGCTTCGGGGTTTACTTCCGGCACGACCAACGGAATGTCCGGGTCCATGCGGAAATGGGATGTATTATCCACAACAACCGCACCAGCTTCGGCAGCACGCGGGGAATATTTCGCAGAAATTGCACCGCCCGGTGAAGACAAAACAATATCGGTCCCGGTGAAATCAAACGTATCCAGATCCTGAACTTTCAGAATTTGATCTTCCCCATAGGAAATTTCACGCCCAACTGAACGACGAGATGCCAGCGCGACAACTTCGTCTGCCGGAAAATTACGTTCCGCCATAATCTGGAGCATTTCACGGCCTACATTGCCGGTGGCGCCCATAACTGCAACTTTATAACCCATCTTGCTTTCCTTTGTATTGTGGCCCAGTGGTGTCTTCCGCCTGTTCCATTTCCCGATTGATGTTGCACATACGAAAAAAGGCCCGAAGCGGTTAATCCCCGCGAGGGCCTTTTTTCGAATATACGATCCGTTTTCAGTCCCCGCAGGCTACGCTTTGCTTGTCGTAGTCGTCTTGGTTTTCGTGAAGCCGGTGAAGAGCGTGCATGCAACATCACCCGCAAAACACTTTGCGGTGGTCTTTTTAACAGACATGATGTTTTGTGCGTTCAACATTTTAAGGACACTCTTCAAAAAAATCGTGGGCTCTTCATACTGAAATTTACACCATTTGTCTAGGGGCTGTTTTCGCGAATGCACAAAAGTTCCTATGTGTTTTGATCGGACATTCGCATTTCCGCAAGAGAACGGGCAATAATTTGGGCTGCCCCCCATAATCCCAAACCGGCAATCCCCAAACCGACAACAATATCCGGCCATCCGGTCTGAGAGGCCCAAACACCGGCACCGGCCAACATAACGGCAATATTACCAATGGCATCATTGCGCGAACAAATCCAGATGGACTGGCGATTTGCATCCCCGCTGCGGTGACGGAACAAAAGCAAGGCCACAACAACATTGGTGATTAATGCCATAAAGCCAATGATACCCATGACTTCAGCACGTGGAATAGTGCCGTTTATGATATGGGATACAGATACAAACAACACATAAGCCCCGACCGCGCCCATGCAAATACCTTTGAACAAAGCGGCCTTGGACCTTGCCTGCAAGCTCATACCTAACACAATCAAGGTAATGGCATAGTTTGCACCGTCAGAGAAAAAATCAACAGCGTCAGCCGTCAAGGCCAAGGAATTCCCCACTGCACCAGCGATAATTTCAATAAAGAACATGCCCAAATTAACCACCAACGAAAACCATAGAATCCGTCGGTATGTTTTATCAACAACAGGCGCGTCCTGAGAAGAACAACAACTGGAACATCCCGCACTCATAACTCATCTTCCTCATGAACGTGGTCAATCATATCTTTCAGGGTACAACTGATATGGGCATCATGGGCCTTGTAAAAGACTTGCCGCCCTGCCCGACGCGGGCGAACCAAACGCGCTCCGCGTAACAGACGCAAATGGTGAGACACCAAAGACTGCGATGCTTGTGTAACTAAAACAATGTCACCAACGGATTTTTCCTCATCCATACAAGCAATTAAAATGGCCAAGCGGGTCGGATCACCAAGAAGTTTAAAGATTTCCGATAGCTCTATCAGCCGGTCTTGTGCAATTAACATATGAATATCTCCAATTAATGAATATGTATTCATATATTTAATTTTAGTCAAGCTGATTTATGATTTTCAAGCTCGCTTTACGGGCGTGTCCAAATATCCGCAGTCCCGTCACTGAACGTAACATTCAGGGTATTTCCGTCCATTATCAAAGGGCCGGAGATTAATTTTTGAAATTCTTTCTGTGCAATAACTTCCGGCTTTTCGCCAGCAAAACTAATGACACTTAGACGGTGGTGCGTCACCCCTGGCAAAACAATGTCGTCAATTTTGTCGCCATTCCAATCCACAATCTCGTGCAAATCCAGTTGATCCGTATTCATACGATGATTGGAATAAGGATAAGCCGTTTTATCCACAACCAGCTTATCACCCTGACGTTCATATAAGGTAAGGGTTCCACCAATGTGAGGCGTAATAACCGTTGCGATTTCCAGTTTGGCATCATGATCGAAATTACCGACACCAATGGGGTTTTGCCAGCGATGCGCTAATCCGATCGGATCACTTTCAGCAACGATTTTTAGTTCATCGCCTTTAACATCCAGTACTGCCAGCGCCGCACCTCGGTCCAGATAACTGCGCACAACCAATATGGCCTTTCGCCCATTCAGCCCCAAAGGCACCAAACGGGGTTCAACATCTTCAAAAACAGAATCTTCATCCAATCGAAAGGACAACACCCGGCCATCGTCCATAACCGCTTGAACCGCTTGATATTCGATACAATCACCCAGCACACAATGGTCATATCGGTCTGTTTCCAGACTAAAGCGTGCCGATACGATATCCGCCGCCCAAACAGGCAGGCTTAGAAAACTGAAAACAATCGCCAATCGAAAAACGGACATGGGACACCTCTTTGTATTTATTTAAAAAAAGTATCCCATATCTCCTGTTAAAGTTTGGTGAAGTTATTCACGTTCCGGGCTTGGTCTTCACTTCAAGACGTTCTGCAGGTGGGGTCAAATCTTCTGCCGGACTTTCATCGCCAAGCTGAATTTCCTCAATCTTTTCGCCCCGTCTTGTAATTTTATTGGTCGTAATTTGGATATCGCGGATATCTTTCGCCGTCTGACCAAAGTGGCGATCCAAATTCTCGACCCGTTTATCAAGACGTTCGACGTCTTCCAACAAGGTCATCACTTCTTTTTGAATGCGTCCGGCCTCTTCACGCATACGCGCATCTTTCAAAACAGCCCGTACCGTATTCAAGGTTGCCATTAAGGTTGTCGGCGAAACGATCCAGACTTTTGCTTTATAGGATTTTTCAACTACATCCACGAAATTGGCATGCAATTCCCCATAAATGCTTTCACTGGGTAAAAACATCAGGGCGCTTTCCGCTGTCTCACCGGGGATAATATATTTTTCAGAGATATCCTTAATGTGCTTTAACAAATCCGACTTAAACGTTCGCGTCGCCAACAGCTTGTCCTGATCGTTTTCTGCATTTTGCAACGCCTGATAACTTTCTAGTGGAAACTTGGAATCAATACAGATGGAACCCGGCGGATTCGGCAAATGCAGAACACAATCTGCCCGTTTGGTATTCGACAAGGTCACTTGAAAGGCATAGGCCGAAGGTGGTAAGGCATTGGTGACCAGCATTTCCAACTGAACTTCCCCAAATGCCCCCCGGGTTTGTTTATTGGACAAAATATCCTGCAACCCCACCATTTGTTGCGACAAATCCATAATATTCTTCTGTGCCGTATCAATAACCGCAAGGCGTTCCGTTAAATTTGACATATGCTTGGCTGTTGATTTTGTCTGTTCCAACAACCCTTCCCCCATCCGGTGTGTCAAATTCGCCAAACGTTCATCCAACGTCTTGGTGATGGCACGTTCTTGCGCCTGTAAACGTTCATTCACCGCCTGCTGCGCACGATCCTGGGTTTCATGCAACTGGGCCAAACGGCCTGTCAACTCGCTATTGGCCCGGCTCAATTCCATCATATGCTGGCTGAGGATATCAGTTTGAGACTCGCTTTCATCCTTTGCCGGTTTGCGTAAAATTACCCAAGCGGCAAGAAAAAGACAAAAGGCTGAAAACCCGGCCAGAACCGCAATCAACAGATCGTTATTTTGCAAAAAATCCAAGTGAATATTCCCTTCGGCTATCAATGTCAGACATCCATAGCATGTTTTTTTCGATGCGCAAGCTTGCCCCTTTTCCACAGAAGAGGCAACATGCAGAAAAAGAGATTTCATATTGGAGTTGTCTGACATGTCCTTTTCACGCCCCTTTTTGTTAAGCGCCACTATTCTTGCCCTTGGTACCGGTGCCTTGCATGCCGAAACCATCCTGGATCAACGACAGCGCAACGATCTTTCTTTAACCCTTTATCAAAATGGTCTGGGATTTGTGCGTGATGTTCGCAAAGCAAATTTAACAGGCGCGGAACAAACCTTTGTTTTTGAAGATATCAGCACCCAACTCACACCCGATAGCCTGCTCATTTCCGGGAATGGTTTTCGTGTGCTGGAACGCCGTTTCGATTTTGACTTGCTGACCCCCGGCGCCCTTTTGGAAAAATCTGTCGGTCAAACCGTTCATTTTCGCCGATTTAACAGCGTTACCGGGAAAGATGACCTGATTGAAGCAAAGATTCTTTCTGCCCAAGGTCAAACGATTATCGAACGCGATGGTCGCATTGAAGTTGGACACCCCGGACAATTGGTTGTCGACAGCCTGCCTGATGGGTTACGCGCAAAACCAGCCCTGACGGCCAAAGTCGATGCGGCAAAAAAAGGCGAAACCACCATGGCCTTGGCCTATCTATCATCGGGGCTGAAATGGCATACCTCCTACAGCGCAGAATTGGCAGGTGATGGCAAAAGCCTCGTCCTGCAAAGTTGGGCCAACCTCACGAATACAAGTGGTGTCAGTTATCGTGGCGCAAACCTCAGCTTGGCTGCCGGACAAGTTAACCGCCAAACCGTCACCCGTAATTATGATCATATGGTCCGTGCCGAGGCCGCCCCGATGATGGCCATGGGCGGTGCAGTTGCAAAAACGGCCGAAGCCCCGCAAGCCCTGGGAGCCATCCATTTATACAATCTACCCGATAAAGTCGACCTCAACGATAACGAAACAAAACAGGTTGCCTTAATGCATCCGCTAAGTTTTAAAAGTGAACGCGAACTCGTTCAACGTTTTGGTCCCACCTATGGCGAAATGAATTTCGACAACCCACCCGCTCACCCGCGAGTCGAGTTGACTTTCAACAACACATCTAACAATCCGCTTCCCGATGGTATTTTGCGCCTCTATAGACGGGATGTACAAGGTCAACTGCAATTTGTCGGTGAAGACAATTTAACCCGCACTCCAAAAGGCGGCGAGGCGAAATTACATCCCGGCGAAAGTTTTGATGTCACGATTGAACGCAATCAGACGTCTTTTGAACGCAAAGGTAAAGACAGTTTCCAAGCCGCTTATAAAATTGTCATCAAAAATGTAAAAGACCTTGCGCAAACAGTGCGCATTGAAGAAGTTTTTCCCGGCCAATGGTCATTAAGTGACACAAGCATCAAGCCCGATAGCCAGAAAAACAATACAGCCATTTGGAAAATTAATGTCCCCGCCGGAAAGGAAAAAACATTGACGTATCAAGCCAATGTACGGTTACGTTAAACTGCCATATTATTAAAGAAATCAATCTGCCACTGCATTTCATCATCTGATAGGGCGTAATGCCCTTCATTTGCGCGCAAAATATCATCTGCCGCAATATGGGCAACTTTTGCCTGAATAAAAGCAGCGGTTTGTGCATCCATACCCGCTTTCCAGCACAGTGCGACAACCCCGCGCGCACTACGCATGGCAATCATCCGCAACGCAACGGAAAGGTGGATATGTGCACATTCCGACAAGGCAGCGACCACAAAATCATTGTCGCCTTCCATCAAGGCATTGATGATCACCTGCGGGCTCAGTCTGTGCATCCGTTTCAAATTTTTCGCAATAACGTGTGGCGGTTGTTGAAACAGCCATGCATATTCTCGTCTCAAATCTGCATTACCACCTTCATCAGGTTTCGGTACGACAGGCTTGTTATTATTGGCATTATGAGTTTGTTTAATCCGGCGGTTTACTTCTTCGCGGACAATCGACAAGGTTTTGGCACTCAAATCTTTACGGTGTTTAAGGCTATCCAATAGATTTCCGGCAACAAATTCAGCCAATCGTTGCGCGGCATGCTCACTCAGAACCGGACGGTGAACCAGCGGACCTTGCCAATCTTCCACACTGCGTGATTGTTCAACCAATTGATCCAGTGTTTCTTCGCGGATTTGCGCACTTTCGTTACAAAGCAGCGTCGTAATAGCCGCAACATCATGGGTATCGACAATCGCATCCGAAACTTTAACACTAACCGTTTTCCGGTTGGAAATAGCCCCAAGCGCCCCTGAAGAAATTCCACTGGAAATAATGTCGAGAAGGTCCTCGTCTCTTAAAACCGGTGAATGTTCCAAAACCGGGCAAGCAACTGATAATTCAGAATCGCGCGCCAATCGATTAATTAACTCTTCTGGAGCTTGAGCAACATCTTTTAAGGTTTCAGCCAAAATACTTCGGACATTGGACAGCTGATCGGATGCAAGAATTTCCAGTGCCTGAAAGGCATAACTTTGTACCCGATCCACTTCATATGCCGTTAATTTAGGCGCAAGTCGTGCAATTTTTTCCGCAAGGTCCGAGCGAATTTCATCACTGCTGTCTTTAGCAAGCTCGATATAAGCACGTGCCGGAGTCGCCTTGTTATGGGCAATCGCTTTGCGGACTTCCGGTGCAGGATCACCAGCCAGATAAAAGAGAATTTCCGGGCGAATATCCTCACGTTCAGCTAAAGATTTACGCACAGCCACATCCTGATGGCGCGCAAGTTCTTTTGCCTCTTCGTATGTTAAAGGAGCATCATGCACCGGGTCTCGCTTCATCTCTTCAAGGCACCTTGTTTTTTCATTTTAATTACTCGGCGTCCGTTGGTGTATAATCTTCAGCGACGCAAAACTTACCCCGACCGGAACGCTTGGCCTCATACATAGCCGCATCTGCGCGCCCAATCAACATTTCGACGGACTCATTTGCATCTGGGCGGTAGATTGCCAACCCTAGAGAAACGCCCAATGGTTTATTTGGCAACCCTGAATGTTCCTTTAAAAATTGACTGGCTTCCAAGAGACGTTCACAACGACGAGAAGCTGCATCCGTATCAATATCATTCAACCAAATCGCAAATTCATCCCCGCCCAATCTTGCAACAACATCCCCTGGCCGCACTTGATTAAGCAAAAAGTCACGAATCAATAACAGGACATCATCGCCTTTTTGGTGACCAAAGACATCATTCACCTGTTTAAAGTGATCCAAATCGACATAAATCAAGGCTGCGGAACTATTGTTATAGTGCAAGCGATCAATATGACGAGGGAGCTCATCTTCAAAAAAAGCTCGACGATTTAACAATCCGGTTAACGCATCCGTGCGTGACAGCTCAACAATCCGTTCATGCCCGGAAATCTGTTCGTTGGCGATCCCCAGCTGGTTGGCAACATCAATGGCAAGTATCTTGTCATCATCATTCCAAGACCCACGCACATTTTCGCGCCACAAACATATGGCCCCATTCACAGTGCGCCGGTATCGGGTTGCAGAATAAATCGCCAACCAGTCTTTAATTTCAAAAACACCGACTTCATTTTCACCCAATTGTTCAAGACGTCCAAACAAATCGGGAATTTCATCCGGGATTTCACCAAAGGCCGCACTGACAATCATGCCGCTTTCCGGCTTGCTTCTAAAGATCTGACAACCGTTTGCACTTAGCGCACGGGCGGTGGCATTGGCTGCTGCACTCAGCATATTGCTGGGTTCAACCTCATCACGAATGGTTTTGACAATATAGGCCAACAACTGATCGCGGTGATAAGCCCGCGCCAACGCCGCATCGCGTTCACGTTCTTCGGTAATATCACGGCATACACCACGTGCACCCACCCAGTTATTCTGTTCATCAAACAACGGGACACACGACACCATCAAACAGGCGGGTTCTCCGTTGGGGCGTAAAACCCATGTTTCTTCACGTTCTAATTTGGTTTTAGATAAAAAGGGATTTTGTGAATGTTTTTTATCGCGCTTTAAAACAATGTCATCGCAATGCTTGCGGATCAATTCGTCCGGCTCGTACCCGACAGCGCCACGTTGAGAAACAAAAATAAAATAGCCATCAGCACCGACTTCCCAAGCAAAATCACTGGAAATTTCTACCAAATCCTTAAATCGCTGACGAGAATCCATTAAGGCCGCGCGCAAATTATGTTCAAGGCTGACATCTTTTGCAAAAAGTAAAAAGCCGTTTTTACAAAGGCTTAGTGTCAAATCATAGAACACCACACCTTTATCCGTTTCCACGCCCGCTGTTTGTATATGGGGGACCTTGTTGGCACTTACTTTATCAAACAGGTCCGAAATATTCGGAAGGTTAATATTTTTAACCAAAACTTCAGCGGCAGCACTATGGGCGGCAACACTGCGATCCTCATGCAACAATACCGCAGGAAAAGGTGCATTACTCACCCAGTCCGCAGATATTATAGCCGACGTATCAGACATGATTTTTCTTTTCGTTTTTAGTGTTCAACAACAAAACGTCTATCCCCCACAGTGACGTAACCCTTATCCTATTAGGGTTTTGGATGGAAATCAAATAGAGACTTTCACCCAAAAGTTAAATAGGATAATAATCTTATGCTATGCCTTGTACTCTTGAAGACACAGTAAACTCTTCCCTTTTCCTAAGAATATTATCAACTGGATTAAAAATGATAAATCTGTAAAATCCGGCTCACAGTACGTCGATCCATCGGCTGTTAAAATAAGATCGACACCGCGCGTGAAAATAGCCGTAAAAGCTGACACATGCTTGGCCGCGCTTTTGTTAACAGATTTTGATTATAATATGGCTGATATGAAGGAAAGCAAGGGCTTCCAATGGACCGTCCTGACGCTTATGGGATTTTCTCTGGCATTACTAATTGCCTTACAGATTAGTGCCCCGACCAATACAACCAGCAAAGCACCGAAAGCTGTTTTGAAGCTGCCCACCGAAGTTGCAAAACTCCCGGCAAGTAAAGAAGACCTGAAGCCTATAAAGCTTGAAAAAAGTTCAAAATCATTAAGTGTTAACGAATTAACGACTGCTTTTGATAAAATTGGCTATCGCTTGAAAAATATCCGCGAAGGCGATGGCAGTGTTCCGCGTCTTTTCCTTGCAAGCTTGCCGCACGATTTGGCAACTGTCACACAAACAGACGAACGCAAGGCTCTCTTTTTCAAAGCATTGCTGCCGTTAATCCTTAAAAACAATGAAGAAATTCTGGCAGAACGCGCACGTGTCCTTCGCCTGCACCACCGTATGAATCTAGGCCTCGATGTCATTGCTCAAGAAAAAATTTGGCTAAAAGCAACGTTTGAACGCTATAAAGTACGCGGGCAAAAATTTGATCAATTGCTGAAGAAAATTGATATCGTACCGCCCTCATTAGCCTTGGCGCAGGCAGCAGAAGAAAGTGGTTGGGGAACTTCACGCTTTGTGCGCGAAGGCAACGCCCTTTTTGGTCAATGGACATTCAATCAAAATGACGATGGTATTGTACCGGCCCAACGCGGTGACGACCAAACCCATCGCATCAAAGCATTTGACAGCATCAAGGACAGCTTACGTGCCTATATGCACAATTTAAATACACATACAGCGTACAAATCATTGCGGGCCAAGCGTGCCTTTATGCGCAGGACACGCCAACCTATCAAAGGAAGCACCCTTGCAACTGCCTTGGATAAGTATTCTGAACGCGGTGAACAGTATATCCTATCGCTCAAAACCATTATGGATAAAAACAACTTACCACTTTATGACACAGTGACTTTATCAGACAAGATCATGCTTGCCAGCGCAGAACCTACTATTTAGAGACACAAGAAATCACACCTAAAAGCGCTGAAGAATTACCCTCTCAGCGCTTTTAATTTATAAAGTGCTTCTAATGCCTCCCGCGGGCTTAAGTCATCAGGCTGGATATCATCTAAGGCCAACTCGACATCGCAAGGCCCGCTTGTTTCTATAACCGGGTCCGGATTGCTGGCCAACGCAGCAAA